>DATEZO010000105.1:0-25180 GCA_035255485.1 Burkholderiaceae bacterium | reverse complement strand
GGTTCCACATCGTCGCCCATCAAGGTCGTAAAAATCTGATCCGCTGCGATGGCATCTTCGATCTGTACTTTCAGGAGTCGGCGTACGGTCGGGTCCATCGTGGTTTCCCATAGTTGCGACGGGTTCATTTCTCCCAAGCCTTTGTAACGCTGTTTGGAGACGCCGCGCTCGGCTTCGTCACGCAGCCAGTCCATTGCCTGATGGAAGTCGGCAATCGCAGATTCCTTGACCTTTTCGCCCGTGCCGCGACGCACCAGTGCACCGGGGCCGATCAAGCCCTTGAAGGTGGCCGCGGCATTGGCCAGTACCGCATAGTCCGGGCCCTGGACGAAGTCGGCATCGATCACGCTGACCTTGACATTACCGTGATGCATGCGTTGAATGCGCAGCATGTGCTTGGCGGAGAGATCATCGGATTTGACGATGACGGTAACCGATGGATCGCTGATCGATTGTGTCAACGCCAGCGCCGATTGTTGGGCAGCATCGAGCGTATCGAGATTGAGCGTGACACCGGTCATGATCGCGGATAGCGCAGCATCATCGATAGCGCGTGACAGGCGCATGATGATGGCGTTGGCGGTGTTGTACTGGCGTACCAGTTCGACCAGCGCTTCGCCGATGATGGGCTGTTCGTTTTCCTGCGGGATCAGGACGGCGTCGTGCAGCGCGATCTGCATCATGTAGCTGGCTTCTTCAACGTCGTCTTTCAGATAGCGTTCATCCTTGCCATGCTTGACCTTGTACAGTGGCGGCTGCGCGATGTATACGTGGCCGCGTTCGACCAGCAGCGGCATCTGGCGATACAGCAGCGTCAACAGCAGGGTGCGGATATGCGCGCCGTCGACGTCGGCATCGGTCATGATGATGATGCGGTGATAGCGTAGCTTGTCAATGTTGAATTCATCTGTGCCGATGCTGGTGCCCAAAGTGGCAATTAGCGTAGTGATCTGCTCGGACGACAGCATCTTTTCGAAGCGGGCCTTTTCGACGTTCAGGACCTTGCCGCGCAGCGGCAGGATCGCCTGGAACTTGCGATCGCGCCCTTGCTTGGCGGAGCCGCCTGCGGAGTCGCCCTCGACGATGTACAGTTCGCACAGGGCCGGGTCTTTTTCCTGGCAGTCGGCTAGCTTGGCAGACAGGCCGAGACCGTCCATGACGCCTTTGCGGCGCGTCAGTTCGCGTGCTTTGCGGGCGGCGTCACGGGCGCGCGCGGCTTCGACAATTTTGCCGCAGATGATCTTGGCGTCGTTTGGCCGTTCGGCCAGATAATCGGTCAGCGTTTTCGCGACGATTTCTTCAACCGGGCCGCGCACTTCGCTGGAAACCAGTTTGTCTTTGGTCTGCGAGCTGAATTTCGGCTCGGGAACCTTGACCGACAGCACGCAGGTGAGGCCTTCGCGCATGTCGTCGCCGGTGATCTCGACCTTTGCTTTTTTGGCGAAATCGTGTTCATCAATGTACTTGTTGATGACGCGCGTCATCGCCGCGCGCAGCCCGGTCAGGTGGGTACCACCGTCACGCTGCGGAATGTTGTTGGTGAAGCACAGCACCTGTTCGTTGTAGGCGTCGTTCCATTGCATCGAGACGTCAACGGTGATGTTGGTGCCGTACTCGGAAACTTTTTCGCCGGTGGCCTGAAAGATCGTCGGATGCAGCACGCTCTTGGCCTTGTTGATGTATTCGACAAAGCCCCGGGTGCCGCCTTCGAACGCGAAATTTTCTTCCTTGCCGGTACGCTGATCGGTCAGCTTGATGCGCACGCCGTTATTCAGGAAGGAGAGTTCGCGGATACGCTTGGCCAGGATGTCGTAGTGGAATTCAACATTGTTGAAAATCTCTTCGTCGGCCCAGAAGTGGACTTCGGTGCCGCACTTGTCGGTATCGCCGATGACCTTGATCGGGGATACGATTACGCCATCAATGGTTTCAAACTCGCGGTTTTGCGGAATTCCTTTGGCGAATTCCATGAAGTGCGCCTTGCCGTCACGGCGGATGGTGAGCTTGAGTTGCTTGGACAGACCGTTGACGCAGGATACGCCAACGCCATGCAAGCCGCCGGAAACCTTGTATGAGTTCTGGTCGAACTTGCCGCCGGCATGCAGCTCGGTCATCACGATTTCCGCGGCGCTGCGCTTCGGATCGTGTTTGTCGTCCCACTTGATACCGGTCGGAATGCCGCGACCGTTGTCGATAACCGAGATCGAATTGTCGGAATGGATCGTGACGTGGATCTCGGTGCAGTGACCGGCCAGCGATTCGTCGATCGAGTTATCCAGAACTTCGAACACGCAATGATGCAAGCCCGTGCCGTCCGAGGTGTCGCCGATGTACATGCCAGGGCGTTTGCGTACGGCCTCCAGCCCTTCGAGAATCTGAATGGACGATGCGCCGTACTGGCTTTGCTGCGGATGCGGAATGTTTCCTTGGGGGATTGCGGACATGGCTGCCTTCTGAAAAAACGGGTACTGCTAATAAAGCAAATTTTTGCGTTGTGCGATCTTATTGCTTTTTTGTCGCACTGAAAGCCGGGAGTGAGTAACGTTCGGGTCAAATACTGTCAACGCGCCGATAAAAGTAGTGTTCATCCTGTTTGAGATGATCATCATTCAATATCGAATTGAACTTCTGAAATAAGGCAAAGGATACGCATCCAGTCTTACGCCCTCGGGTTCCTGTTTCATTGCATCAAATCCGCATCGGCATCACGACATATTTGAAATCATCATTGCCGGGGATAGTAACTAATGCAGATGAATTGGCGTCGCCCAAGGCAATATTGACATAATCATCCTTGAGATTATTGACGATATCGAGCAAATAACTGACGTTGAATCCGATATCGACACTATCACCACCATAATCAATTTCAATTTCCTCTACAGCTTCTTCCTGTTCTGCATTGGTCGAACTGATCTTCAAGCTGCCAGGCGCGACGATGCAGCGCACACCCTTGAACTTGTCGCTGGTCATGATTGCGGCGCGCTGCAGCGAGTGCAGCAACTGGTCGCGGCCGATGGTAAAGCCGTTCTTGTAACCTTTTGGAATTACTCGCGTGTAGTCCGGAAACTTGCCTTCGACCAGCTTGGAAATCAACTCAATATTGGCGAAGCTTAATTTGACCTGATTGTTTGCAATATCAAGCTGAACCGGATCGTCCGTGTCATCCAGCAAACGCTGCAATTCAAGAATTGTCTTGCGTGGAATAATAACTTCCTGCCGCGGAAACTCCTGCTCTGTTTCGATCTGGCAAAAGGCCAAGCGGTGACCATCGGTCGCCACCGCGATCACGTTCCGGCCATCGACCACCAGCAGCAAGCCGTTCAGGTAATAACGGATATCCTGCTGCGCCATGGAAAAGTGCACCATGTTAAACAGGTGCTTCAGTTTTTTTTGTGGCAGCGTTACTGTAGCGTTGTAATGCTCGGCCTGTGCAACGGTCGGAAAATCTTCAGCCGCCAGCGTTTGCAGCGCAAAGCGCGATTTGCCGGATTGTACCGTCATGCGCTTGTTGGCCAGCGATAGCGATACGTCGCTGGAATCCGGTAGCGCCCGCAGAATATCCAGCAATTTACGCGCAGCCACGGTTGTTGCCGCTACATCTTCACCACTGCCGACTTGCGCATGTGTAGTGATTTGCACTTCGATATCGGTGGACAGGAAAGAAACGCGCTCGCCTTCCTTGCGAATGAGGATATTGGCCAGAATCGGCAAAGTGTGCCGACGCTCGACAATACCACTCACGATTTGCAGCGGCCGCAGCAGCGTGTCCCTGTGAGTCTTGACCAATTGCATAGTTGTATCCTCGATAATAATTGTTAACGAATGCTTTTCAGCGGATCAGCCAGAAAAGTCAGTCAAACCCTTACAAACAATATGCGACAACCAGCCTGATATTTTGACAGAAAAAAAACGTCGGAAAGCTTAAACCGGCAATAAGGTTTTCCGCTTGGTTATTTACGAGTGCAACATATTCACAACAAATTCACATCATTTCCCGCACATATCCACAAAGTTATCCACAAGTCGATAAGCAGGCAGATTACCCCTTCAATGTCTGTTCCAGTACATGCAATTCGTGGTTGACTTCCGGATTCTTGCTACGGTCGGCGGTAATTTTGCGCACTGCATGCAAAACCGTCGTATGGTCGCGCCCACCGAATAAATCGCCGATTTCCGGCAAGCTTTTTTGTGTTAATTCCTTGGCAAGATACATGGCAATCTGACGCGGTCGTGCAATATTCGCCGGACGCTTCTTGGAATACATATCCGCCACTTTGATATTGAAAAAATCAGCGACGGTTTTCTGGATGTTTTCAACGGAAATCTGCCTGTTTTGCACCGACAATAGATCTTTCAATGCATCTTTGACAACGTCGATCGTGATGTCCTTGCCATGAAAACGCGAATAGGCGAGGATCTTGCGCAACGCGCCTTCCAGTTCACGTACGTTCGAACGAAGATGCTTGGCAACAAAAAACGCAACATCGTCCGATAGGTTGGCACCTTCCTGTGCTGCTTTCTTGAGTAGAATCGCCACCCGCATTTCCAATTCGGGCGGTTCGACCGCCACCGTCAAGCCGGAATCAAAACGTGAAATCAACCGGTCATCCATGCCGGTGATTTCCTTCGGATAAGTATCGCTGGTAATGATGATTTGTTTCTTGGCTGCGATCAGTGCTTCGAATGCATAGAAAAATTCTTCCTGCGTGCGACTCTTGCCGCCGAAAAACTGGATATCGTCGATCAGCAGCAAATCAAGCGAATGGTAATAGCGCTTGAATTCATCAAAACCCTTGCGCTGGTAAGCGGTCACTACGTCGCGAACGTACTGTTCTGCATGAATATAGCGAATCTTGACGCTCGGATTATTGGCCAGCACCTGATTACCGATTGCATGCACCAAGTGGGTTTTACCGAGTCCGACACCGCCATACAAAAACAGTGGGTTATATGATATGCCCGGATTGTCCGCCACCTGGATTGCAGCGGCACGCGCTAGCTGATTGGCCTTGCCGGTGACGAAACTTTCGAAAGTCAATGCAGGATTGACGCGGCTCTGTTCGCGACGCGGCGAGGCATCAACCAGTGGCTCGATGGCCCGCTCCGGCACTTCGCTGCCGCCATTGCCGCTATCGGCAGCCATGGTTGCGGACTTGGGCGTCAGCTTTTTCGCGCCGGTGATCCGTGGATCGAGCACGAACTGCACATCGATCGGTGTTTCCCAGAACTGGGCGGCAAGTGCGGAAATACGGCTGGCAAATTGGGTCTTGACCCAATCCAGCTTGAAACGATTCGGCGCGGCAATACGCAGTCGGCCCTCATCAAAATCGAGCGGCGTCAGCGGTTTGATCCATGCGCTGAATTGTTGCGGTGTCAGCTCCTGCTCCAGTTGGGCGGAACAAGTCTGCCAGAAATTATCCATGCATCTTCTTGGTAAGGTAGTGCGGCGGCAATATCGATACTGCGCTTGAGCGGACTGATGGAGCTAGTCGAAGCGTGCCATGCAGTTGCCTCTATTCTACTCTTGAAGAGGCAAGTTATCCACAGGCGCGCCGCTTATTTCACACGGGCGTGCCAATTTACCATGCTTCAGAAGGCTTGCTAAGTTATTGACAAACAACAGGAAAATGCTGTCTAATTCAGGGTTCACTACCCGTTGTATTGACAAGTTGCACTGTAGCCGTTCGCTGGTCTGGCGCGTGCCGGCAGTAGAACAGGCGATGGGCGTGTGATGACCCAATTTAAACTTTTGCTGATGAGCGAGACCAATAATGAAACGTACTTACCAACCTTCCGTCGTTCGCCGCAAGCGCACTCATGGTTTCCGCGTTCGCATGGCAACCCGCGGCGGCCGCGCTGTAATCAATGCGCGACGTGCCAAAGGCCGTAAGCGCCTGGCTGCCTGAAGCCTGACGTCGCATCCGCACCGTTTGTTGCTGGCGTGACCGGCGATTTCTCACAGGACTACGCTCGCGATCGACGCATCGTTAAAACGGATGAGTTTTCATCCGTTTTTCGTTTGCGGCCCGTGCAGCGGACAGCGCATTTCGTGCTCTACATCCGCAATAACCATCTGCCGCATGCCCGTCTGGGCGTTGTCGCAGCCAAGCGATTCGCGCCGCGCGCTGTTACGCGCAACGCGATCAAGCGCGCGGCGCGCGAGTTGTTCCGGCAATCATCGCTGCCGGCCATCGATTGCATCGTGCGCCTGTCCAAACCAGTAAACGTCAGGAGCGGTCCGGCGACATCGGCGGCGCTGAAAGCGGCGTTGCGCTCGGAATTGGCGCATTTGTTTTTGCCGCATGTCCTGCCGGAGCCGCTGCAGTGAAGAAACTATTGCTGCTGCTGGTGCGCGTCTACCAGTTGGGTATCAGTCCGTTTCTTGGGCAAAACTGCCGTTTCTACCCGAGTTGTTCGGAGTATGCGGCCGAAGCGCTCCGCGAGCATGGTGCGGCAAAAGGCAGCGCGCTGGCGGTTGCGCGATTATGCAAATGCCATCCGTGGCATCCGGGTGGGCTTGATCCAGTACCGAAAAAATCTTCATCAATCTCTCCTGCCGCCGACAATAACGGTTGCAGTCACTCGTGAATAATTCCTGACAAGTACACTTATGGATATCAAACGTACCGTCCTGTGGGTTGTGTTTTCATTGTCCCTGCTGGTCTTGTGGGATAACTGGATGCGCTATACCGGCAAGCCGTCGATGTTTTTCCCGACGGCGACCCAGCCGGCTCAGCCGCCAGCCGCTGGCACACCGGCAACCGGTAAATCCGATGTGCCGCAGGCAGGCGCAACCAGCGCCGCAACCACACCAGCCGTTGTGCCGGCTATCGGTACCGCACCAGCGCAAGGCGAGCGCATCACGATTACCACCGACGTGGTCAAGGCCGACATCGACACTGCTGGCGGTGTGTTGAAGCGTCTTGAATTATTGCAGCACAGGGACTCCGCCGATCCGAAGAAAAACGTGGTGCTGTTCAATTCCAGTGCCAGCGGGATCTATCTGGCGGAAACCGGCCTGATCGGCGGCGCATTTCCGAACCATAAGTCGACCTTTGTCGCCAAGCCTGGTCCGCGTGCGCTGGATGGCGCCAACCAGGTGCAACTGGTGCTGGAGTCGGAACAGGGTGGCGTCAAGCTGACCAAGACATTTACTTTCAAGCGCGGCGATTACACGATCGATGTAAAGCATACCGTGACCAATGAGAGCGGCGCACCGATCAACCCCTCGCTGTATCTGCAACTGGTGCGCGACGGCAGCAAGCCGTCAGGCGAATCGCGTTTTTACAGTACGTTTACCGGTCCGGCTGTGTATACCGATGCCGAAAAATTCCAGAAGCTCAATTTCGATAAGATCGAAAAAGGCGAGGCCAAGCACGCTACCAAGGCCAACGACGGCTGGATAGCGCTGGTGCAGCATTACTTCGCCTCCGCGTTTGTGCCGCCGGAAAATACACCGCGCGAAATTTTTGCGAAAAAAGTCGATGCCAATCTGTACGCGGTCGGTTCCATCCTTCCGCTTGGCACGGTTGCGCCGGGTGCCAGCGTTTCCACCGATGCCAAACTGTATTCCGGCCCGGAGGAGTCGGCCGTACTGGAAAAAGTCGCCCCTGGCCTGGAATTGGTGAAAGACTACGGTTGGCTGACCATCGTCGCCAAACCGATCTTCTGGCTGATGACGCAAATCCACAAGGTGCTGGGCAATTGGGGCTGGACCATCATCGTGCTGACGGTCATGATCAAGCTGGCATTTTTCCCCCTGTCGGCAGCCAGCTATCGCAGCATGGCAAAAATGAAGCTGGTGGCGCCGAAGATGCAGGCGATCCGCGAGCGCCACAAGTCCGATGCGCCGAAGATGAACCAGGCCATGATGGAGCTGTACCGAACCGAAAAGATCAACCCGCTGGGCGGCTGTCTGCCGATCGTAGTGCAGATCCCAGTCTTCATTGCACTATACTGGGTGTTGCTGGCATCGGTGGAGATGCGCAATGCGCCGTGGCTCGGCTGGATCCATGACTTGGCTTCGCCCGATCCGTTTTACATCCTGCCGGTCGTGATGGCAGTCTCGATGTTCATCCAGACCAAGCTGAATCCGGCCCCGCCAGATCCGATCCAGGCCAAGGTGATGATGTTTATGCCGATCGTATTTTCCGTCATGTTCTTTTTCTTCCCGGCCGGCTTGGTGCTGTACTGGGTAGTGAATAACATCTTGTCGATCACGCAGCAATGGGTCATCACCAGGAAACTGCAAAAGGCCTGATGCCTGCCCGATAACACGCCGTATTGACCTTCATGCAAAAGCCCGCGATCGGTCATCACGGGCTTTTTGCTTTCCTGCCTATTACGATTAATCATGAATCTCGACTCTTCTCCCATTGCCGCCATCGCCACCGCACCCGGACGCGGCGGCATTGGCGTGGTCCGGCTATCCGGTAAAAATCTCGCACCCGTGATTGCGGCGGTATGCGGACTGAAGGAAGGTACTCAATTGCAGCCGCGCCGTGCCACCTATCTGCCGTTCCGGAATGTCGATGGCAGTGTGATCGACCAGGGCATTGCGCTTTATTTCAAGGCGCCGCATTCCTACACCGGCGAAGATGTGCTGGAATTGCAAGGGCACGGCGGGCCAGTGGTGCTGCAGATGCTGCTGGCGCGCTGCATCGAAGCGGGCGAGAAAATCGGCCTGCGGCTCGCGCAGCCCGGTGAATTCACGCAGCGCGCTTACCTGAACGATAAACTCGATCTGGCGCAGGCCGAAGCGGTCGCCGACCTGATCGAGGCTTCGACCGAAGCTGCCGCGAAATCGGCATCGCAATCGCTGGCCGGCGTGTTTTCAAAAACCATCAACGACCTGGTGCAGCAGGTGACCCAGTTGCGCACGCTGGTCGAGGCTACGCTTGATTTTCCGGAAGAAGAAATCGATTTCCTCGAGAAATCCGACGCCCGCGGCCAGTTGGAAAACATTCGCACTGCCCTTGACCATGTCTTTCAGCAGGCAGCGCAAGGCGCGATGCTGCGCGACGGCCTGAACATCGTGCTGGCCGGCCAGCCGAATGTCGGCAAATCATCCTTGCTGAATGTGCTGGCGGGTTCGGAGGTGGCAATTGTCACGTCGATCGCCGGCACCACGCGCGACAAGGTCGTCGAAACGATCCAGCTCGAAGGCGTCCCGGTCAACGTGATCGATACCGCCGGCATCCGTGATGCAGCCGACGCCGGTGACGAAGTCGAGCGCATCGGCATCGAACGTACCTGGGCCGCGGTCGACAATGCCGACGTGATCGTGCACATGCTGGACGCCAGCCGTGGCCCGACTCGTGCCGACGAAGACATCACCGCACGCTTTCCGGCGAATGTGCCGGTGATCCGGGTGTGGAACAAGATCGACCTGTCCGGTCACCGCCCCGCGATCGACCGCATGCCGGACGCCACGCATATCTATCTGTCGGCCACCGATCGCGTCGGGATGGAACTGTTGCGCGCAGAACTGCTGCACCTGGCGGGCTGGCAGCAGACGGGCGAATCACTGTATCTTGCGCGCGAACGCCATTTGACTGCGTTGAAGTCGGCGCGTGCGCACCTGGAAACTGCCGCGTTGCATGCACAAGGTAATGACCAGGCGCTCGACCTGCTTGCGGAAGAATTGCGGCTGGTGCAGGAACGGCTCGGCAGCATTACCGGAGAATTCACTTCGGACGATTTGCTGGGCGTGATTTTTTCGCGTTTTTGCATCGGCAAATGAACCCGCGTGCCGGGGCGTCCACCGACACGTGAATTTCTCCTCCGGCGGTGGCGGCTTGATGGCCGTCTCGATAGCGTAGAGCCGGGCGATGCCTCGCTCTTCCGCGCCTGGCGACCCAAGCCGTTGGCCTGGTACTATCGTAAAGCCGGCGGGCATTGAAACTTTCGTTCCATCGCGGCCAATGGTGCTCCGCCGCTAATCGACGTTATGCGCCGCTTTAACCAGGCACCTGGATAATTTGTCAAAATGCAGTAGCGCCGCCTGCGTCAATGCGATCTGCTTGCGCCGGGCGTCTTCGGTATCGGCCAGCATGATCCAGCCCTTTTCGCGCATGGATTTCAGCCTGCCATGCAGCATGGCGGGCGAGCCAAGCTCGTTTTTCGCCATCATGTCCCTGACGGACAAGCGTTCTTTTTCCTGTCCCGCGCGGGCAACCAATGTCAAAATGCGCTCCTCCAGCGGATCGAGCTCGGGCAAGGACGGCAAGCCGCGTAATGCTTCCGCCAATTTCAGGAAACGCAAATAAATATCGGCTGGACGTGTCGGTTTTTTCATGGGTAATGACAATTGTGCTATCTCTGTTCATCTCTTTAAAAAGAGTTGTCTCGTGAAGTGCGGCTGACCGTATTTTGGCGGACATATCCATTCGAGTTTATATCAAAAGGTTTTCCGATGTCTCAGCTGAGATTGAATCTTTTTATGGTTACTGGTTCAACATTTATTTTCCTGCTTGCCTTTGTGGCAAATGAATGGATATTCACACAATCCGAATTCGTGCGGGGCATCAACTGGATTTATATGCCGGCCGGAATGCGGTTGCTATGCACGCTATTGTTCGCGGAAGCGGGTGCAATCGGCATACTGATCGCATCATGGATTACCTGTTTTTTCTATTTTTTTCCGAATGACCCGATGCGGTCATTCATTGGTGGCATCCTGTCCGCTCTGGCGCCGTATCTGGTCTACCGACTGTCGCGGCGCGTATTCGGATTGCAGGTATCGCTGGCAAACCTGACTGGCGGAAAATTGCTGTTCCTGATGGTGATGTATTCGCTTGTCAATCCATCCTTGCTGCATCTCTGGTTGTTGATCCGCGGTTCGGATAGTTCCGTAGCGGGCTTTCTGGTCATGATCATCGGCGATCTGACCGGTACCCTGCTGGTGGTCTACATGATGAAGACGGTGTTGGCGTTTTTTCCTGTTCGGCGGTAATCGATGCGGGCGATTGGAAGGCCGGCGCCTATCGCGTCTGGAACGTCCATGACCGGCTTACTGCTATGCCATCGACGCTGCCGGTGAATTGCACATCGTATAGGGTGGCGCCAGTCAGTACGCTGATCGGGATGATGGCGGCATTCGAAGCCGGCGTTTGCGCATCGGTGTCGTGGCTCAGCAGGCGGGTTGACAGTGGCGTGCCGCCGCGCGGCGTCACCGTGAAGCTTTGCACGGTGACGCTAGAGGTGATATCGGTATGGATGCTGATCGGATAGCCGACTTCATTCCTGTCCTGTACCGGGTCCGGCGTCTCGTAGTCGCTATAGAAAATGATGGGGACACCCGTCTGATTGGCAAACGGATAGGTGACAAGATTGCCGCGCCCCAGACCTCCATTCAGGTTATTGGTGGCAAAGTCCACGGTGAAATAGGTGTAGCTGCCGGGATTGCCAGCCGCACCTGCGCCGCCATCCTTGAACATCGGTTCGAATATGACAAACCGATGATAGATCGCGGTAATCAGGTCTTCCGCGGCACTTGCGCCCGGAATATTGCCCGTGCTTGAAATGACCTCGCCATATGCATAGCCGTTCTGGGAGGGGAACAGATAACCGACGGCATTCAGCCGCTCCAGTAATGTTTCCCCGGTGAACCCGGGCTTGCCGGGGATTTCTTCATGGGTAATGGAGCCGTTGAGTTTCTGGTAATCGGAATGACTTTGCGCGGCGGCATTGATTTGGGTATTGCGCGCCAATAGCTGCAGCCCCAACTGTTGACGCCGGTAATTGAACCAGTTGAAACCATCCGTCGCCATGTTGCCGGTGACTTGCGGTGCGCCGGCTTCCGTTGCTGGCACGGATATGGATGGTACAGACTGGACGGCATTGTTGTCGCTACCACCGCCACATGCGGCAAGCAGCAATGCCGCTGCCAAGGCCGGAATGAAAAAGACCGAGCGTAGCGAGCGCGTCATGCGAATTCCCTGGAACAGGATTGAAGTAAAAATCAGGGCGCGAAATCACACGCCATGCCGACAGTTTGCTGATTAGACGGCAAGCCTGTTATTCAGTTGCACTCTTTGCCGGAAATCAAAATCCCGCGTGCGATGCCGATGCGCTGCATTGCTCCGGAGTAATCCGGTATTTCCTCAAGCAATCAGGCGAATTTTCCCAGCATTTCAGCCAGCGTCCTGGCGCGCGCCGATGCCTCGTCCATCGATGCCGCGCCGCTGGTATGCGTCATGATCGCGCTGGTCAGCAGCGTCACGAAAGCGCGATCGAGCGCCTTGCGGGCCGCGGCCATTTGCTGGGCGACGCTATCGCAGTCTGCCGGCACCGCTGCCTGCGCCACCAGTTTCTGCACGCCGCGCAGCTGCCCTTCGACCCGCGCCAGGCGGTGCAGCAAATCCGTCTTCTGTTGTGCGGTCAGCGCCGTGCCTTGCACGATCTTGAGTGGGGTATCTGCGGCCAAAATAGTCTCCTCGATAAAAACAATGTATGAAGCCAATACTATACAGGGTATTGGCAATTTTATTGCGTTTGGCCAAATCAACAGGAAATCGTCCCGCAACTCAACTCGCATCATGCGTCGCCATGGCCGGCATGGCGCCGGATCATCTTGCATGCGCTGCCTGGGACTCTATGTGGTTGCCGGATTCCTGTTGTTCGGCGGGGCGGCCTGGAACTTGGCGCCGCTTGCGATGCGGGGGAGCGCAGGGATGGGCGCATGCGTCAGGCATGCCAGGCGCCATCCTGCAATATTCCAATAAAAAACAGGGGGTATGCGTAAAAACAATGCTTTATGCGCAATAAAAACGCGGCAGATGAAAAATACACTGCCGTGTATAAAAAAACTGGAATGCGCCTGGAATAGGCGCCGGAATGGCGTGCTAACGCGTTTCGAAGACGCCGGCGCTGCGGTTCTTGTGCACGTGATCCCATGCAAACACCTGACCGTTCATCGCGACATACACCCCATGCGGCAGTATTTGCGCAACGCCGCAGGCAAGGCCGAAATTGAATAGCGCGTCGGAATTGGCGATTTCGTAGGGGATCATGGCGCCGGTCAGGACGATGGTCTTGGCCAGTCTGGCCGCGCCCAGCACCTCGGCGGTGTCGCGCATGGTATCGGTGCCGTGGATGATGACGATCGCCGCTTCGTCGGCCTGCCGGCATGATGCCAGCACGCGCTGACGGTCGGCATCCTGCATGTCGAGCGAATCGAGCAAGGGCAGTTGCTCCAGTGCGATCGGGATGGTGATGCGCGCGCGCCGGATGACCTCGGGCAGGTGGCTGGCGCCGAAATCCAGCCGGCCCGCGATTTCATCGTAGTGTTTGTCAAAGGTGCCGCCGGTGGCGAGGATGCGGAGCGTCATGGAATCAGGAAACCTAAGCGAAGTCGGGACCGCCATCATAACGCGGGCAGCGCGGCGAGTGTGTCAAGTGTGTCGGTGCGGTGCCGGATGGTCCGGCGGACATGGGTGAAAATATCTTGCAACGCCTTGATGGATCGCCGTTGTTGCCGACATCGGCAATTGCGTGCATCACAGGCGAACGCAGGGTGCTGCACCCAATGCAAGTGGCGCATCTGATCCTGCATTTTCCGCAGAACCAGATGCGCCTTCCTGCCACCAGCGTTATACGCCGGTGTTGCCGTCAGGTGCTGCGCTTGCGCCCGGTGATCATGGCGCGCACCAGGTTTTCGCGATGGCGCAGGCTGCTGAACACGACGCCGGCCACATGCAATCCGACCAGCAGCAGCATGCCATTCGCCAGCGTTTCATGCACTGCTTCCACCCCCTCGCTGCCCCAGAACAGGTCGGTCGTCATCAGCCAGCCGGTGACGCCGGTGCCGGTCAGCGCCAGCAGCAAGGCGACGATCATGGCCGCGCCGGCCGGATTATGGCCGAGATGGCGCGCCTCCCTGTGCACCCGTACATCCTTCAGGTAGGCGATCAATTTGCCATAGGAAGGAATGAAGCTGGCAAAGCGCGCATGGTGGCTGCCGATCAGCCCCCACACCAGGCGAAAAGCCACCAGCCCGAGCACCGCATAGCCAAACGCCTGATGCAACTGGCCGCCGTCGTCACCCAGCAGGTAAGCGCCGAAGAAACCGATCACGAGCGACCAGTGGAAGATCCGCACCAGCGGATCCCACACGCGGATCGTTCTGCCGGCATCGACGGCGGCGTTCAACGATGCGGTTTTCATCATTTGCCTGCCTCCTGTACCAATGCGCCGTCAACCGGATTCACGAACAGCTCGGTCTTTTTGCCGGCCTTGTCCTTGGCGTACACTTCATAGCAGCTGCCGCCGCTCTTGACGCGCCGGACGGTGTATCCCTGCTTTTCGTATTTTGCCTGGATGTCCTGTTGCGACATCCACTTGGCTTTCGGCTCGCTGGTGCAAGAGCCGTTATAAGTGGAAGCAAAGGCGGAAAGCGACAAAGCGGACAATGCACATGCGGTGACGACCTTGATGGAAAATGCGTTCATGGTGTTTCCTTTCGGTGAGATAAATGGTATGCGGCGGATGCCTGTATGCCGTGTTGGCATGGAGAGAGGATGCGGCGTGTAGATGAAGCGAATCTTAAGGACCGTATTTTTTTCGAGGCTGCGTTTTTTCACGGTTACTGGTTCATTGCGGCACAACAAGAACGATCGATTCAAAGGCCCCAGGAAAAGCGGAATGTGGAAATATCGGGGCAAAGCCGTGCTGCACGCAGTATTTTGCCTAGACGCCCTTAAGGCCCGCTTAAGGCTGGCAAGTGATAAACAACAAGCTGCACGATCCATGACTTGCAAAGGAAACCCATGCGTATATTGCTGGTGGAAGACGATCCGATTCTCGGTAACGGGATCGAAGTCGGGCTGAAACAGGCCGGCTTCACGGTCGATTGGGCCAGGGATGGACGCGCCGCGCAACTGGCGCTGCAAACTACCGCATACGAACTGGTGGTGCTTGATCTCGGCCTGCCGCGTGTGTCCGGCATGGAGCTGCTGCAGCAGTTGCGTGGCAAGGGCGAGGATCTGCCGGTGCTGATATTGACCGCGCGCGATACGGTGCGCGACCGGGTCGCCGGGCTGGAGGCAGGGGCCGACGACTATCTGATCAAGCCGTTCGATCTGGCCGAGCTGGTGGCGCGCATTCGCGCACTGCTGCGGCGCGCCCATGGCCGCAGCACGGATGCGATCCGCTACCGCGACCTGGTACTGATGCCGGATAGCCTGACCGTGACGCGCGGCGACGAAACCATTGCGCTGTCGGCGCGCGAATGCGCGATCCTGGTCGATCTGCTGGAGCATCGCGGCACCGCGCTGTCGCGTGCGCGGCTGGAAGAAAGCCTGTACGGCTGGAACGAGGAAATCGAAAGCAACGCGATCGAAGTGCATATCCATAATCTGCGCAAGAAGTTGGGCAGCGACCTGATCAAGACCATCCGCGGCGTCGGCTACCTGATTGCAAAGGAAACGCCATGACGCGCTTTTCGATCCGGCGCCGGCTGCTGCTGCTGCTGCTCGGCAGCCTGGTGCTGGTGTGGATCGCGATGCTCGGCTTCAGCTACAGCAAGGCGCATGAAGATGTGCATGAACTGGCCGATGCCCGCCTGCAGCAAAGCGCGCGCACGCTGTTGCTGCTCGACCTGAAGCGGCTCGGCCGGCTGGCCAGTGCCGGGGAGCAAATGGTGGAAGGCAGGGGCGAACATCATGATGGCGATGACAGCGCGCCGCTGGATTTCCAGGTCTGGAGCGACGACGGCGAACTGCTGCTGCATAGCGGTGGCGCGCCGGCTGCGCCGTTCGATGCGCGCAACGGCTACGCTACGCTAGCGATCGATGGCCGGCAATGGCGCAGCTATACCGTGCGCGACCCCGAGCGGCATTATCAGGTACGGGTACTGGAGCCGATGCAGGTGCGCGATCATTTGATCGACAAGCTGGTGCGACATATCGCACAGGTGTTGCTGTTCGCCTTGCCGCTGCTGGCGCTGCTGATCTGGGTCAGCATCGGCCGCGGTCTGCAGCCGCTGGCGCGGCTGTCGGATGCGATTGCCGCACGCGACGCCGACAAGCTCGACCCGATCCGGCTGGAACAGGTGCCGGCAGAAGCGCAGGCGCTGACGGATGCCCTGAACCATCTGCTGCAACGCCTGTCGCATTCGATCGACAAGGAGCGCTCTTTTACCGCCGACGCTGCGCATGAATTGCGCACGCCGCTGGCCGCCATCAAGGTGCAGGCGGAAGTGGCGCTGGCGGCGCAGGATGACGACAGCCGCCGCCACGCGATCCGGCAAGTGATCGCCGGCGTCAATCGCACCACCCATCTGGCGCAGCAACTGCTGCTGCTGGCGCGGCTCGACCACATCGAGCCGGCCGCGCGACAAGCGGTGGATCTGGGCCATCTGGCGGTTGAACGCGTGGCGCAACGGGCCGGCGATGCCGCGCGCAAGGAGATCGAATTCGAAGTCTCGACCCAGCCTGGCTGCATGCTGCAAGGTGACCCGGCGATGTTGTCTATCATGCTCGACAACCTGCTCGACAATGCCATCAAATATGGCCGCGCACAGGGTCGCATTGCGGTCGTCGTGGAGCGCGAAGGACTGGTGCTGGCGCTGAGCGTCAAGGACGATGGCGACGGCGTTGCGCCGGAAGACCGGGCGCGCCTGGCGGATCGCTTCTTCCGCGCGCAAGGCACCGATGTCGCGGGGAGTGGATTGGGCTTGTCGATCGTCGATAAAATCGCATCGGCCCACGGCGGCGCCGTCAGCATCGGGCCAGGACTCGACGGGCGCGGGCTGGGTGTGACGATCCGCTTTCCGGGGTAAGATTTACAGGCGCAGCGCGGGCAACGCTATACAAATGGCAACTGATGATTTGTCGACCCGAATCGTTTACAGTATGTCGAATTATCGAATGCCAGCTCGTGCGTTATCCGGCCCTCATTCCTTCTTTCACCGTTTTTGTCTTGATTTTTCATCCATGAAACCCGTTGCACCAGGCACCGTCATTTATCATCGCTATCGCGGCTACGGCGTGATCACGTCCGTGAATTTGCTGACCGGGTGGATTTCCGCCCGTTTCGGCAGCGAAATCCGCACGCTCGACCTGAACCTCTCGTCGGACGAGGTGCAGCATGCCGACGGCGAGCCGATCCTGTTCCGGCGCTCTCCGCCCGACCGCATGCCGCATGCGCGCTTGATGGCGATGATGCACCAGTTGCATCACGCCGGCTACCAGCGGCTCTACCTGTACAGCTGGCCAAAGCCTTCCGGCCTGCATTGGCGCTGGCACATCTTCACCGGCCGGCGCAACTGGATGGAACGCCCCTGGCGTGAAGGCTGGTACGGTTCGGGTGCCGATTACAATTTCAATCCGATCATGGGCTGGGGCGATGCGCCGAGTGCCACTGCGCAGGAACTGGCCAGCGCGCTGGCGCGCTTCGACCCGCACGGACTGTCGCAGGCGCTTGGCCGTGACGAAGACCATACCGCATGGTTCGATGCGGTCTGCGAAGCCCTGCTGCCGGACTACACCTTCACGCTCGGCTGGGATAGCCGCAACGGCCCCGCGCCTGCGACGCTGCCGGTCATCCCGGTACGGCGCGGCGTGCCGGAATATGCGGGCGCCGGCCTGCCCTGGCCGCCGGGTTGGGCACACTTGTGGACCGGCGCCACGCTCGCCAGACCAGCGGCCGCCAGCGCGCTCAACATCGATGCCCGCGGCGTTTCTCCCAACGGAGTTCGCTGAGCAGGCCAACATGCATCGGCTTCGCTCATCACCATGACCGATACGCACGGGAAACGGCATTTTTGGCAACCTCATGCGACAGCAGCGAACGCCCGCCCGGTGGACGCTGTCTGACGACAGTGCTCCGCAGGGGAAGATGGATTGAGGACAAGGGAAAGCGCCCGGAAAGGTGCGTTCCACCCTGTCAAGGATGGTTATCCAGGATAATTCGGCATGGGCCTGTTCAATGTCAATGTGCCCGTCGGCATTGCCTACCTCGCGTTGCTGACGGCGGGCACGTCACTTTATTCCGCACTCTCGAGCGCGCGCTGGAAGCGCTTGCAAGAACCCACCGTACTCTCCGCATGGTGCATGGCCGTTATCTTGATGCCGATGATATGGCGCTTCCGGATTCCGGTGGCAAGCGGCCTGGACCTGCATTTGCTGGGCTTGTCGCTGTTTGCGCTGATGTTCGGACGCCAGCTTGGCATGCTCGGGATGGCGTTGTCGGTCGTCGCCTACACCGCGGTATATGACGGGCTCTGGAGCAATCTCGGTTTGAACCTGCTGCTGCTGGCGGTGTTGCCGGCCTGGTGCAGCGATGCGGTATTGCGCGTTATCCTGCGATTTTTTCCGCATCATATTTTTGTTTATCTGATCGGCAACGGTTTTTTCGGCTCGCTGGTTGTATTGTCGACTACCGACCTGATATCACTGGCCGCCTATAAGTGGCTTGGCATGTCGTTGTCTGTGACAGCCGATCTGATTCCCTATACATTGCTGCTGGCATGGGGCGAGGCTTTCCTGATGGGATTTCTGTTGACCATCTTCACCGTATATCGCCCGCAATGGGTCTGGACCTTCGACGACGCGGTGTATTTGTACGAGAAATAATGCCGCAAAGTGGAACTTCGCTTTCAACGTCATGTTCATATGGCTTTGACCACATTCGCAGGATATGACATGAGGCATGCCGACAGCAGTACACGTGGCCACATCGGCCGCGCGATGCAAAAACCGGGCGGGATGCTGTTGATGGCGGGTGCGCTGTCAGTTCTGGCGGCGTTGGCGGTGCGGCGCAAGACACGGCAGGCTGAACGCGAGCATCCGCCGACCGGACAATTCATCGATGTCGATGGCGTGCGTCTGCATTACCTCGAACGCGGCCAGGGCCAGCCGCTGGTGCTGTTGCATGGCAATGGCAACATGGCAGAAGATTTCAATATCAGCGGCTTGCTGGATATTGCCGCTGCTAAATATCGGGTGATTGCCTTCGACCGGCCCGGATACGGTTACAGCGAACGTCCGCGCGGCAAGCCATGGACGCCCCAGGCACAGGCGAATCTGCTGCACCACGCGCTGCAATTGCTAGGCGTCGAGCGGCCGATAGTCGCCGGCCATTCGTGGGGAACGCTGGTCGCAATTTCGCTCGCGCTGAAATATCCGGCCTCCGTGCGCAGCCTTGTGCTGCTGTCCGGATACTATTTCCCGACCTGGCGGCTTGATGCTCTGGCACTGTCTGTGCCGGCGATTCCGTTGCTGGGCGACCTCATGCGCTATACCATTTCGCCGTTGCTGACCCGCCTGATGTGGCCGATGCTGGTGCGGCAACTGTTTGGCCCATCTGCAACGCCGGCACGATTTGCGCGCTTTCCAGTCTGGCTGGCGCTGCGCCCGCGGCAATTGCGCGCCAGCGCTGGCGAATCCGGGCTGCTGATTCCGGCCACAATTGCATTGCGCAATCGGTATCGTGAGCTCGACATGCCTGTTAGCATCCTGACCGGCGATGCCGACCGGATCGTCGATGCGCAGCAGCAATCAATTCGGTTGCATGGTGAGATAGTGCAAAGCGATTTGCGGTTGGCACCGGGTGTCGGGCATATGCTGCATTATCTTGCGCCGCAACGGATCATGGCGGCAATTGATGCTGCGGCAAGTGCATCGACCGGCGTGCCGGAATTGAATGCGACGCCGGCGGAAATTCCATCCAGCGAAGCGCTCGATCTGCATTATCCAGGTGGGCGCATGTAATTTTCCGATGCATGCCATGCCGAGCCACCGCGGTTCGTGCGGAACCGAGGCTCATGTGCTCCATGCGTACATCAATTGCGGAATTTCAGCAGCAATTTCACTGGCAAGATACCCCAGCGGGCCGACCCGGCCCGCGAGCTGTTTGCCAGCGTGCGCATGCAGCGTGACGCCCCATGCGCCGGCCTGCTCCAGCGGCGCGCCGCGCGCCGCCAGGCCGGCGATGATGCCGGCCAGGGTATCGCCCGACCCGGAAATCGCCAGACCGATATTGCCGCCGCTGTGCTGCCATAGCCGGCCATCCGGAGCCGTAATCAATGTGGTCGCCCCTTTCAGCGCCACTGTCGCATTCCAGCGCTGCGCCGCGGTTTGCGCGAGATGACGCGGATCGGCGAGTACCGCATCCTTGTCAATGCCGCACAAATGCGCCATTTCACCCGCATGCGGCGTAATCAGGACAGGCGCTGCCACGTCCTTTGCAATCCCGACCACCGCACTCATGGCGAATGCATCCAGCACTACGCTGGCCCGGCCGAAGCGCGGCAGCAAGGCGTGCACGAATGCGCAAGTCGCCTCTTCATCCTGCATGCCCGGCCCGATCAATGCCGCGTCCAGCTTGCCGGCAACCTCGGCCACCAGCTCGATGGCATGCTGCGCGATTCCGCCGGCATCCGTTTCCGGCAAGCCGATGACGCGTGATTCCGGAATCGCCAGGGCGATCAGTTGCGCAACGCTGGCGCCGGTGGCGATGGTCAGTTTGCCCGCGCCGGCGCGCAATGCGGCGATGGCGGCCAGAATCACCGCGCCGGGCATCTCGCGCGAGCCGCCGATGACCAGGATCCGCCCGCGCTCTTCCTTGTCGCCGTCGGCGGACGGCATCGGTAGCGGCCAGTTGCGCAAGGTATCGGGATTCAATGGAATGACGCCGGCGTGCGCGCTATCGTGTTCGGCGGTCATGATCATGAGGTCGGCGCGACGTGGGCGTCCGGTGCGGATGTGATTGGCGTGCCGGCCTGCTGCAGCGGCGCAACGAAATTGTTCAGGGACAGTACCAGCTTGCCGTTCCTGCCGCGCGTGGCATCGAAGGTATACGACGTGACCGCGCAGTTCGGCACCTCGCTTGTGCGATCGATGGTCAGGATCTGCTCTTCATCCATCCGTTCCAGCAGATAGCGGAAGCAATTGACGATGACTTGATGGCCGACTACCAGCACCTGTTCGCCGCGATATTCGCGCGTGATGGTTTCCAGCATGTTGCGCAGTCGCAAGATGACATCGCACCAGCTTTCGCCGCCGGGCGGGCGAAAGTAAAACTTGCCGACATGCGCGCGCTGTTCGCTCAGCTCCGGATATTTTTGCCGTACGCCATGCCGTGTCAGGCGATCGAGAATGCCGAACTCCTTTTCGCGCAGCCGTTCATCCGAGATCAGGGTAATCGCATCGCGTTCGATGTTCGCCGCATCCAGCACAATCTGCGCGGTAGAGCGGGCGCGTACATACGGTGACGACAATACGACCGTCGGCTGCTCGGCTTCCGGCATCTGGCCGAACCAGCGTCCGAGCGCATGCGCCTGCTGTTCACCCAACGGCGATAACGGTGTATCGACATCGCGCGTCGTGACATTGATCAGTGGCAGGCCGGCAGCTTCCGCTGCATCGCGCGCGACATTGCCCGCGCTTTGTCCATGGCGCACGATCCATAGCTGCTGCGGCCATTTTTGTTCCGCCATGATTGCCCTTTCCTTTTATGCAAGGAATGACAATCGGAACGGCATGAAGTTTCAAGATCCCGAAGGGAAGATCACTGCACGGCAGGCATGTACCAAAAAAAACAGGGCTCCTGTTACGGAGCCCTGTTTGCCTTCAATGACCTGTTGCCGGTTTTTATGCAACCCGTGACAGCGGCTCTTCAAAATCGACGATCAATTCCTTGAATTCGCGTAACTCTTCCTGGTTCAGCTCTTCCTTCTCGACCAGCCGCGCCGACATTACTTCCATGACATGCCGGTTGGCGCTCAGGATCGCGACCGTCTTCTTGCGTGCGTCATCGATGATCTGCGCCGCCCGGCATTCCGCTTCATAGCGCATCCGGTCGCTGGAGTGCTCGGTGATCTTCATCAGGCCGAATTCCGACATGCCATGGCGGCACACGATGTTCAGGGCGATTTCGCTGGCGCGGGCAATGTCGTCGTCGGCGCCGGTGGAAATCGAATCGGCAAACATTTCTTCCGCCACGCGGCCGGCGACCAGGATGTTCAGGCGATTGACCAGCTCGTCGCGACTCAGCAGGAACTGATCCTTTTCCGGTGCGATGAACGTCTGCCCCAGCGAACCGCCACGCGGCACGATGCTGACCGCCGACACCGGGTCCTGATTGCCGGCCATGGCGGCAATGGTGTGGCCGCATTCGTGGATCGCCAGACGCAGCCGGGTCGGATCGTCCAGCATCGACATGGTCGAGCGGCGCTCTTCGCCCATCAGCATCACGTTGCGGGCGCGCAGCACGTTTTCCAGCACCACCTGCGGTTGATGGTCGCGCACCGCGATCAGGGCCGCCTGATTCACCAGATTGGCCAGATCGGCGCCGGAAAAGCCGATCGTATGCCTGGCCACTTCATGGTAATTCATGCTGTTTTCGGTCTTGATCTTGCGGCCATGGATTTTCAGGATTTCTTCCCGCTCGCGCAGATTCGGTTTGCCGAGCTGGATGCGGCGGTCGAAGCGGCCGGAACGCAGCAATGCCGGATCGAGCGAATCGATGCGGTTGGTGGCCGCGACGATGATCACGCCGTTATTGGTATCGAAGCCATCCATCTGCACCAGCAGCTGGTTCAGGGTGCTGCTCATTTCGCGTCCCGCGGCCGAACCATCGTCCATGCGCTTGCCGCCGATGGCGTCGATCTCGTCGATGAACAGCACGCACGGCGCCATCGAGCGGGCCTTGGCGAACAGCCGCTTGATCTTCATTGACGATACGCCGATGAACATGGAGCCGAACTCGGAGCCGTTGGTCGCAATGAAATTTGCGCCTGCCTCGCCTGCCAGCGCCTTGGCCAGCAGCGTCTTGCCGGTACCGGGGTCGCCATACAGGATCACGCCGCGCGGAAAGGTCGCGCCGATTGCTTCATAGATATCGGGCGACTTCAGATAGGCGGCGATTTCCACCAGGTTCTTCTTGGCTTCGTCTGCGCCTGCGACATCGGAAAAGCGCACATTGGTATCCCTGCGCTTCCTGGAAAACGGCAGGTCGAATGCCACCGGCTGCGACACGACGAAACCGACCCCTCCCAGTAAAACCAGCATCAACAGCATTGAAATCGCTTTTTCGTGGTCGAACATCGGCGCATCGAACTCGACCTCCACCCCTTTCTTGCTGAAGCCGCTGGCCGCTTCCAGATTCATGACCGGCATTTCGACGCCGTAGTGCCGGCCGTCTTTCAGCGCGACTTGCGCATTGCCGCTATCGCGGCTCGGCAACACCGTAATCTTTTTAACCAGCCCCGCGTCCAGATCGCTGGTGAATTGCGTGAAGCTCTGATTGATATGCCGGGTGCTGTTGAAATTCACCAGCAGCGCGCCGGCGCCGACGATACAGACCATGGCCGCCGCCATGAGCATCTTGCGTAATCGCTGCCGTTTCTGGATTTTTGAAATACTGGTAGACATGAAACCTGGCTCCTGAGTGCTGAATGAACAAGGCAACAACAGACCTGCAGCGTCCCATGCCTTGTGAAAAAAAACGATCCTTGTTCTTTGTCCCGAAAAGCTTTCCGCAGTTCACTTGCATCGCGCTTTTTTTACGTCTGCAGCACGCACCTTATCGTTTGATTCATCTCTCTGAAAAAACCATGCCGGATTGATTATCGAATGTGGTAACGGCTTGCCGGATGCGCGGTCATTCCGGTAACACCCCGATTCGAACGTCGCGCGAAAAACCTCAGGCAGATCTTCCGCAGGTGAGGAGCGCCAAATCATCAACCAGAATCATTGCGCCTGATGGCGCCTGTCTCCAGGCTACTGCCGCCTGCTGTTTTTTTGAGCGAGTGCTATTCAACGTCATTGTTTACTTCTTGATTCAAGGAAATCAAGCATTAATTTCCGTAACGCAAATAGTTTATCCATGCCGAAATATTGCTTAAATGTTTGACTAATTACAAACACCTCGAATAGCTGGCAATGCATTATTGATCACACCACTGGTGAATACCGAGCCCAGTATTTTGGCTGTCGCATAAACGACATTTTGCTGCAGGTTTACAGCGCCAGAATTGCTAATTAACTATAAATAAAGTCGAGCCAATTCATGAAAACACTATCCGAAAAACAAGAAATCGCCTCACCTTGATTTGTACTTAAAGCACTCGCTTCAAAAGAAAACAGTGAACGGTAGCCTGGATGCAGCGCAGCGCAATCCGGGAATGTGCCACGGTAAAGGCTCCCGAGGTGCAGCAGTGACGCGGGCATGCCTCACATCTGCGCTACTCCGGGCTACCGAAAAGCCGGGAATGTGCGCCGTTGTGCGTAACGGGTGATGGGGCGATGACTTGTTTCCTGACCAAATTTTTGGAATATGTGCAGAGATAGATCATGCAAGAATTTCATGCGTTTCTTCAGCTTCTCGCCATGCTCGTCACGGACCCTCGTACAGGCGTCCTGTTCGTTCTGCTGATCGTGGCCGCGGTGTACGACTACCGCACCTACAAAATTCCGAACTGGCTGACCGTGAGCGGCATGGCATTCGGCCTGATTTACAACACCGTGGTTTCAGTCTCATCCCAGGCTGGTTTTCTATGGGCAGCCGAAGGACTGCTGCTGGGCTTTTTCATGCTGCTGCCGCTCTACATGCTCCACGCCATGGGGGCGGGTGACGTCAAGCTGATGGCGATGGCCGGTGCATTTCTGGGTGCCCCCGATATATTTTATGCAGTCCTATCGACCTTCATCGTTGGTGGTATGGCCGCGCTGGGGTTCGCCCTGCTTAACAAGGCCTTGGGACGCATGTTGGGCAACGTGAAAAACGTCGCCCAGATCATGCTGTTGTCAGCCATTGGAGGCATCAGGCTGGACGCTCGCATGGAATCCGGCCAGTCAGTGGGAAAAGTGCCGTACGGCGTCAGTATTGGCATCGGCACCATTGGGTATGTAGTGGCACGGCAACTCGGTTATGTGTAATTGGCAAAACAAACCTGATTGGGGCGGGAAATGAAAAACATCAAGGCAATCGGCTTGCTACTGCTGGCATTGGTGATCGGCCTGACGGCCGCTGTCTATGCTGCGACATGGGTATCAAAACAAGGAGGCATCGCTTCCAACAAGGTCGTGGTCGCTGTGGCCGATATCGAACTGGGCAGCAAGATCAACCCGCAAATGTTATCGACAGTGGACTGGCCCAGCGGATCGGTGCCGCCGGGTGCATTCAAGGAGCCCAAGGATCTGCAGGATCGCGTCGTGAAAGTGAGCGTGCTGCG
>DATEZO010000104.1:0-9357 GCA_035255485.1 Burkholderiaceae bacterium | reverse complement strand
GGCGCGGCACTCATCAGTTGCCTGAGGATGGGCGCCGGGTCGGCTGGCAGCGTGCTCATCACCACCATGCCTTCCGGTTCGGCGGCATCGATGGGAATCATCCTGCTGGGAGCGGGCATTGCCTCGATGGTTTCCTGGCGCGTTCTTCGTCGCGCAAAGGGCTGACATGGACTGACGGGTTTGCGGAAAATCAAACCGTTGGGTCAATGAAGGACCTTAGGCCGGCATGCTGCCTAAACTGGTTGTCAGATACTCTCGGCAACCGGGGAGGTGGATGATGGCTGAACTTCGTCACGACCAATTGACTGACAGCAAACAGGCCTTGCTCCAGAAGATCGACGCCGTAGGCTGGGGCATTTTCCTGATCTGGATGGGGGTGGCTTTTCTCGCCAATGTCAGCTGGGGAATCGGGCTCATCGGCGTGGGCATCATCATTGTCGGCGGGCAGGTGGCGCGGAAATATTTCACGTTGCCCGTGGAACGGTTCTGGATAATCATCGGGATTGTGTTCCTTGCCTGGGGCGTCGTCGAACTGTTGAGCATCCAGTATGGTGCCGGCGTGTTGATACCGGGCGGCGTGTTACCGATCCTGTTCATCGTAGCGGGTATTGCGCTTGTCGTTTCCGGGCTGTTCCGGAAGTCGCATCACTGATCTATACCCTTGTGTTCCCCGCGTGGCGCCAGCGGCATGCCTGTAGCGGACGATTCCTCGCTAGCGTCGCCTGCAGAATGGCATGATGCATTAGGTATTCCGCAAGCCGGGACAGGCCCCATCATGCAGAAATAACCCTTCTCCGGTACCACATTCCGCCGGTGTCAGCAGTTTGTCAGCTTCCCTTCAGGTATTCGCAAGCCTGCCGGCGTAACGTTGGCGATCCGAATATCCCTCCGCAACGTCGCTCATGGCACGAACTGACATCATTCCTGTGGCCGCTCTCCGCAGATTGGCCGCAGGACTCCTCTTTTGCCTTCCTTTTGTCGCACATGCTGCGTTGTTGCCGGAGGAGTTGACGAACTTGTCGCTATCGCGCGCCATTGCCATTGCGGTCGAACGGAATCATGACGTGAAACTGTCTGCACTTGCCGTGGATAGTGCTGATGCCGCGCGCATCAGCGCAAATGCCGCGCCGAATCCCGCCCTGACCGTCCAGACGGCCAATATCAATCCGCACCAGGGCATCGGTGCCGGTGGGCTGCGCGATAAGGCGGTGGATACCACCATCCGTGTTGACCAGTTGATCGAGCGCGGAGGAAAGCGCGAACTGCGTTCGGAAAACGCTGCCAGCCTGGAACGCGCCTCGCGTGCCGATCTCGGCGAAGCACAACGTCAGCTACGGATCAGCGTGAGCCAGGCCTACTATGATTTGCTGGCCGCCCAGGAGCGGCAGCGCACGACCGCGGACAGCGCTCTGCTGTTTGATGGCACCGTCGCAGCCGCACAGAAGCGGAAGGAGGCGGGTGATATCGCCGGTGCCGAGGTTGAACGCATCCAAGTTGACGCGCTGCGGGCCAGGAATGATGCACGTCAGGCTAAGGCAGACCTGGCAAAAGCTCAACTTGCACTTGCGCTGCTCATGGGTATCGAGCCACAGGAGGGCGCCATTCAGGCTACCGATCCATGGCCGGATCCGCAGCAGGTCGTCACCGATGCAGGTATTGGCAGGCTGATCGAGCAGCGTCCGGATATCCGGGCGGCCCGTGCTCGCGTGGATGCAGCCGATGCGGCCAGTAGGCTGGCGCAAGCGTCCAGGGTGCGGGACGTCTCGGTTGGTGTGCAGTTCGAGCATTATCCCGTCAGCGCTTTCAATGGACAGGGTAGCGGCAACAGTTATGGCGTGGCTATCCAGGTCCCGCTATTCACGCGTTACGACTTCGCCGGGGAAATCCGCAGCGCACAGGTGGCACTGGAAACGGCCCGGGTGAACCTCGAGAAGACACGAGGTGCGGCACGCAACGAGTTGTTACGCACTCTGCATGACATCAAGGCGGCGGCCGAGCACGTTCAGCGATACCAGCATGAGCTGCTGCCGGCGGCCAAAAAATCGACCGACGCGGCGGAATACGCATTCAGGAACGGCGCCATCAGTGTGATGGACGTGCTGGACGCCCGGCGCACCTACCGCAGTACGCAGCTGGAGGCCGTCTCGGCGCAGTCCGATTACGCAAAGTCGCTTGCGGCATGGCGCGCCGCTATTTTGGAAGAAGGTTCGAAATGAGATTAGGGACAAAATTCGTTTTCACGGTGGGCCTTGCCGCCGTCTCGGTGATGACTGTTATTGGTGCGAGCCGGTTTGCCGCCTCCCAGGAAGTCGTGTCGGCGCAGCATGCGAAGGAGTCACGGAGACCGGGCGTCGTGAAGTACGCCCCCGGGGCGGCGGAATTATCGTCCCTCCGGATAGAAGCGGTCACCGTAGCTCCGATGCCCGTGGCGGAGCCGGTCAATGGCCGTATTACCTATGATGAAAATGTCACTGCACGTGTCAGTTCGCCGGTGCTTGGGCGAGTGGTGAGGCAGCATGCGGAAATCGGTGATCGGGTTGGCCTCGGTGCTGTGCTGCTTGATATCGACTCTCCCGATCTGGCCGCGGCGGAGGCCGACTGGCGCAAGGGCCAGGCGGATGAGGTGCGCAAGAAGCTGGCGCTCGACCGGGCACGCAGTCTGTTCAATAACGAAGTGATTGCACGCAAAGACTATGAATCGGCGGAAGCGGATTATCAACAGGCGGTTGCGGAGACCCGGCGCGCCAGCCTGCGAATGAAAAACCTGCATGCGTCGGGCAACGAGAATGGGCAGTTTGGCCTCAAAACTCCGATTGCCGGCGTTATCGCGGACAAGCAAGTCAATCCCGGCCTGGAAGTTCGTCCCGACCTGCCTAATCCACTATTCGTTATCACCGATATCAACCGCCTCTGGGTGATAGCGGATGTGCAGGAAAGGAGTATTGGAAATATCAAGCCGGGGCAGTCGGTGAGCATCGAAACCGACGCCTATCCGCAGGAACGCTTTGCCGCCAAGGTTGATCGTGTCGGCCTCGCGCTCGATCCAACCACGCGACGTGTCCAGGTACGTTGCAAAGTACAAAATACCGGAGGAAAGCTCAAGCCTGAAATGTTCGCGCGGGTATTCTTCCTCGCCGACGGTGAAAGAACAGGAGTGCGGGTACCGAACAGCAGTCTGGTTCTGGAAGGCCTGCGCACGTATGTCTTCGTCGAACGACAACCGGGCACATTCGAAAAGCATGCCGTAACACTGGCGCTCAAGGGCAGCGACAGCAGCTTCGTGGAAGGCATCTCGAGCGGGGACCGAATCGTGACGGAAGGTGCACTGCTGCTCAACGCCGAGGATTCTGGCAATGCTGAATAAGCTGATCGATTTTGTCCTGACGCAGCGCATCTTTGTCCTTGTCCTGGTCGCGGCGCTCGGCATTTTCGGGTACCGCGCATTGGTGGAATTGCCTATCGAGGCTTTCCCCGATGTACAGGACGTGCAGGTGCAGATCGTGACTCAGTACCCGGGGCAGGCACCGGAAGAAGTGGAGCGCACCGTCACGCTGCCGATTGAGCGTGAGATGAGTGGCGTGCCGCGCCAGACGCAGCTGCGCTCGGTGACGATTACCGGCTTGTCGGTGGTTACCCTGACTTTCCAGGACGGTACTGATGACTATTTTGCACGGCAGCAGGTATTGGAAAAACTCCAGAACGTGATTCTGCCGACCGGCATCCAGCCAGGCTTGGCGCCGTTGTCAACCGCCGTGGGCGAGATCTATCGCTATATCGTCGAAGCGCCACCGGGAATGCCGGAAAATGAAGTGCGCTCGCTCCAGGACTGGGTGATCCGACCTCACCTGCGCATCACGCCCGGTGTGGCGGATGTGGTCAGCTTCGGCGGGACGGTGAAGGAGTATCAGGTCCAGATTGATCCCTATGCGCTGAAGCGATACGGCGTGACCATCGACCAGGTCAACCAGGCGCTGACCAACAACAGTGCCAATGTCGGCGGCGGATTCGTCAGACGGGGCGATGAGGCGCTGGTCATACGCGGCATGGGGATTTTCACGCGTCTGGAAGACATCGGGCGCGTGGTTGTCCTTGCAAAAGGTGGCAAAACGGTCCTGGTGTCCGACGTGGCAGATGTCCAGATTGGCTCCCGACCGCGTTCCGGCATTGTTGCCTATAACGGCGGCGACAGCGTGGTGGAAGGCATCGTGCAAATGACCAAAGGGGAAAATGCCACCAAGGTCATCGACGACTTGAAAAAACGCATCGACGACGTGAATGCCAAGCTGCCCAAGGGCGTCAGGATCAGGACGATCTACGATCGTACCAATCTGATCAAGCATACGGTACGCACTGTCGGAGAGAACCTGTTGGTCGGCGCGGCGCTGGTGATCGCGATTCTGATCGTATTCCTGCAGAACTGGCGTGCGGCACTGATTGTCGCCACCGTCATTCCCTTTTCGCTGCTGTTTGCCTTCATCATGCTCAACGCGAAGGGAATTCCCGCCAATCTGATTTCCCTCGGCGCCGTCGACTTCGGCATCATCATCGACGGGGCGGTGGTACTGGTGGAAGCGCTGATGGTGCGACTGGCGCTGCGGGAGTTCAATGCCTCGATGGCGGCTTCGGACATGGGATGGCGCATGGCGACGCTCAAGCGCACGGTGGTCGAGCTGGGCCATCCGATTCTGTTCGCGAAAGCGATCATTATTCTGGCATTCATTCCGATCTTCACCTTCCAGCGCGTGGAAGGGAAAATCTTTTCCCCGGTCGCACTGACGCTCAGCTTCGCCATGCTGGGGGCACTGATCCTGACCATGACCTTCGTTCCTACGCTGTTGGCGCTCGTCATGAAACGCCACACACTGGAGGAAAAGCATGTCGCGTGGATGCATTGCCTGCAAAGTGCCTATCGGGTTTTGCTGCAACATGCATCCGGCAAGCGTTTTGTGGTCATGGCGACGTCGGTTGCTGTGCTGGTGGTGACGGTAGCCCTCGCGCCACTGCTGGGCAGCGAGTTTCTGCCCAAGCTCGATGAAGGAAATATCTGGCTCACCATTACCTTGCCGACCTCCAGCTCACTCGACACGACGAAGAATGTCGAGCGGCGCGTGCGGGCCATACTTCGCAGCTATCCCGAGGTGGGCGACGTCATTGCTCAAGTCGGTCGGCCCGACGACGGTACCGACCCCAAGGGCCAGAACAACATGGAAATCCTGGCGGATCTCAAGCCGCACGACCAGTGGCGCTTTCCGGACAAGGAAGCGCTGATCGAAGACATATCGAAGAAGATCCGCGCCATCCCTGGCGTGCCGACCAATTTCTCCCAGGTGATTGAAGACAACGTCGAAGAAGCACTTTCCGGGGTGAAGGGTGAAATTGCGGTCAAGGTATTCGGGCCAGATCTGCAGGTGCTCACCCAAAAGAGCGAGCAGATCGCCGCCATTCTCAACGGGATTGCCGGTGCGAGCGACGTCGCTGCCATCAGGATCGGTGGCCAGAGCGAACTGGACGTCGCCATCGATCGCGACAAGATTGCCCGTCTCGGCATTAACGTCGCAGATGCGAATGCCGCGATCCAGGCCGCACTCGCCGGCGCCGCTGTCAATACCTACTACGAGGGCGATCGACGCTTTGACGTCACCGTGCGTCTGAAGAAAGATTACCGGGATTCGATCGACGATATCGCCGCCCTTCAAGTCAATCTTCCCGGCGGTACGGGTACGGTCAGGCTGGGTGACATCGCCCGCATTGATGTGCGCCAGGGTGCGGCGCGCATCAGCCGGGAAGCGGGCGTGCGCAACGCCTCGGTAAAAGCGAATCTGCTGGGGCGCGATCAGGGGAGCTTCGTCGCCGAGGCCCAGCAGAAGGTACGGGAGCAGGTCAAGCTGCCTCCCGGTTATCAGATTACCTGGGGCGGTCAGTTTGAGAACCAGCAGCGCGCGGTCAAGCGGCTGGCAGTCATTGTTCCGATTACCGCACTGCTGATATTCTCCCTGCTGTTCTGGGCATTTCGCTCCGTACGCAAGGCATTACTTGTGCTGCTGATCGTACCGTTTTCACTTATAGGAGGAATTGCCGGCCTCGCGCTCGCCGGGTTGCATTTTTCCGTATCTGCAGCTGTCGGTTTTATCGCGGTGGCCGGCATTTCGGTGCAAAACGGCGTGATCATGGTCGAGCAGATCGCGGAAATGGCCCGTACGGAAGCATCCGTGGCCATCAGTGCCATTGAAGGCGCAGTATCCCGCTTGCGTCCCATTATCATGACTGCATTGATGGCGGGACTGGGGCTGCTTCCTGCGGCCGTTTCGCACGGTATTGGCTCTGAGACGCAACGTCCGTTCGCTGTTGTCATTGTGGGTGGCATCGTTTCGGCAACGATTTTCACGCTGCTTTTGCTGCCGTTGGCGTATCCTTATTTCGAAAAGAAGGGCAGCGACGAAGCTGTCGTTCCTGGCTGATGCAATGCGGGGAGTGGTCGCAGCCGATGTTGTGGCAACCAGAGGAGTTAGTCGAGTTTTGAGCGACAATTGAGAAAAACCTTGAGCCGATACCGATTATGCATGTGCTGCTAGTGGAAGATGATGCCGTGCTGGCGGATGGCATCCGACGTGTCCTGCAGGGGAATGGCATGGTCGTGGATGTCGTGCATACCGGTACTGAAGCCGACTCCGCCCTGCAACACGCCCAGATCGCCGTTGCCGTGGTGGACATCGGCATTCCAGGCATTGACGGATTTGAGGTGGTGCGACGGCTGCGCCAGCGAGGCAGCAACATCCCGGTGCTTCTGCTCACGGCGCGCGATGCGATCCAGGACCGCGTGCACGGACTTGAACTGGGCGCGGATGACTATCTGGTCAAACCGTTTGCGACGCCCGAACTGGTCGCGAGGCTGAAGGCGCTGGTTCGTCGCAGCAATCCGCGCCCGGCAGAACTGGAACTTGGCGGGCTGGCACTGGACCCATTCTCCAAGCGGGCATCCGTCAATGGCCAGCCCATCGAGCTGTCAGCGCGCGAATGGGCGGTGCTGGAGTATCTGATGCAACAGGCGACGCGCGTCGTGTCGAAGCAGCAGATCATCGACGCAATTCTTCCGTGGGGTGAGGAAATGACACTCAACGCCGTCGAAGTGTATGTCTCCCGCATCCGGCTCAAGATTGCGGATGCTGGGGTTGCCATCCGGACGATTCGTGGCTTTGGCTACATGCTCGACAAGACGGGACCCTGATGCTCAGCATACGCCTGCGGCTGCTCAAGTGGCTGATTGTGCCATTCCTGGTCATCAACGTCGGAGGTGCGGCATTGACCTACTGGCTGGCCTGGGTGCCGGCGCAGATTGCGTTTGACCAGAGCCTTGCCGACGCAGCATGGGCACTCATTCCTCATCTGCGAATCGTCGACAACCGCATTGAGACCAATTTGTCGAATCAGGCGGAGGAGGTGCTGCGGGTTGATCACTTCGACGCGATCTATCTGATGGCACGAGACGTCGCAGGAAAAACGATTCTTGGGGACAAGGATTTCCCGCTTCCATGTCTGCCAACAACGCTCAACGAGCCAACGGTATGCGACGGGAAGATGCGGGGCGAACCGGTGCGGATCATCATTCTGATGACTGAGATCGGATCGCAGCGTGCCCTCATTGGCGCAGCGGAAACACTGCGCAAGCGCCAACTGATTCGGTCCGAAATCCTTGGTGCGTTGTTAGTGCTTGAGGCACTGCTGATCATCGGATCCGTTGCAGTAATCTGGTTTGCCGTTTCGAAGGGGATGTTCCCCTTGCACAAGCTCCAGGCAAAACTTAATGATCGGAGGGACGATGATTTGTCCACAGTCGAGGAGCTGGATGCTCCAGTAGAAGTGAGGCCGTTTGTTAATGCCATCAACAAGCTGTTAATGCGGGCGCAGACCAGCGCGAAGGCGCAGCAGGATTTTCTTGCGAACGTTGCACATCAGCTTCGCACGCCTCTGGCCGGCCTGAAAACCCAGCTTGAATGGCTTGAGCAGAAATATACGGCTGAGCCGGAAACGGCACAGTCGGCTCGTTTCATGTTGTCTTCCACGGAGAGGATGATTCGGCAGTCAAATCAATTGCTTGCACTCGCTCGAGCAGAGCCAAGCCAGTTTGAAAAGAACCGTCTCGGTGTCGTGGAACTGGACAAGCTCGTTGAGGAGTCGATACAGCACTTCGTGCAGGAAGCCTACAAAAAAAATATCGATCTCGGATTCGACTTGCATGCGACCAGAGTCATGGGCGACAAATTCCTGTTGCGTGATCTGATCGATAATCTGATCGATAACGCGATCCGTTATTCGCCGGAAAATGGTGTCGTCACGGTACGTTGTTTTCAAGGCAGCGCGTCCGGATGCCTGGTGGTTGAAGATAGCGGTCCCGGCATCCCCCTGGAATATCGGGAGAAGATATTCAGCCGGTTTTTCAGGCTTGACATGAATCAGGCCGGGAGTGGCCTGGGACTTGCGATCGTCCATGATATCGCCATGGATCACGGCGCGACCATCCGCATCCTGCCGGGAAAGAATGGTGCCGGCACAGAGTTTACTGTCGAGTTTTCCCTGATACAGGAACCGCCATCCACACGAGGTACACCTGCCATACAGACGAGAGCGTAAGACTACCTCTCGTCATGGCTGTCGGGCGCTGCGCCGCTGGTTCAGCGAACGGCCTTGGGAAATCCCACCGTTTGCGACAGCAAGACCTGTTGATCATGCGTGAGGCCGAGCGCGTCGGCGATTGCGATGCGGTCGATCCAGGCGCGAATCACGGTGGCGAGGCCATTGCTCGCGGCGAACAGGTAGACGTTTTGCGCAATGGCGCCAGCCGCCGCATAAGCATACGCAGTGCGCTGTTCCGCCGGCACGAGACGCATGCGCGCATGGTCGGCGACGTAGACCAGATCCATCGGCGCTTCATCGACGAAGTCCTGGTACCCGGTCACACGCCGCAGGTCGCTGCCCGCCACCAGTCGCAGTGCATGTGCGGCAGCATCGTAGCGATACGCACCCGATGGCAGCGCCACGAACACGTCAATCTCTTGCGCATTCAATGCAGATGGAGCAGTGCGTCCGCCGTCGGCGCGGTTGATCCCGTACGCTGCCCAGAGCATGCCGGAGAGCAGGCCTAGGGGCAACGCGTTCGCCGAGAATTCGCGTGATGAATGGCGCGCCGCAAAGGCTTCCATCAACGGGAGCCCGCCATGTTTCGCCGGTTCGGGCAGGACAATCGAAGCTTCCGATTCGCCGAGCGCGGGTTTGGGCCGCAGGCTTCCCATCATGCCGAGTGCCAGTTTGGTCAAGGTATTCATCGCCGTCCCTTCCTTGATGCAGCATCATATACATCAA
>DATEZO010000103.1:0-38469 GCA_035255485.1 Burkholderiaceae bacterium | reverse complement strand
GCAGGTTTCATAGTAAATGTACGTAAAAAATAGGTTGCATGAAAATCATCTGTCGCCTCCATGGCCAACGGCGCAGCAAGCTCACGTTTGATCGGAAAAGCGTTAAAAATTAACCGCGCATTATACCTTTTTTTCTCCCGTTACTGACAGAAGCGAATCGGCAAATTTCACCAAATTGAATGCGAGATCTCCGTTTACCTGCATTTGATGCTGCCAATCGACAGACCTGCCTGCAATTTTTGGCATGTCAGCCTGAAATGACGGCCATAGTACAGACCAGTTGGCTTGCGCTTCCATATCCGCAGTCCTTGCGCCATTCCAATGCAAGAAGAAGACCATCAAACTTTCAATGCCGGCTGCATAACGTTGCAAGAACGCGCGTAATTTCACGTGATGCAAATTTTTGTCTTGGGGATAGATATGCCAGATGAATGGCTTGCCTGCCCACTGTGCACGGACAAAGGAATCCTCTCCACGCACAAAATTGAGGTCACACGCCCATAATAGCCTGTCGTAATCCGGTTGAGCAACAAAGGGCAAGACGCGCACGGTGAGTGCACCGCGAGTTCGTGCCGTCCCCGGCTTTGCCTCTTCCCCAAAAAATGCCTGGATCGCCTCGACCGCGACCCCTTCCGGCACCAGGCAAGTGATGGCGGCATCACTACTTTGCCATGCATCCAACAGTGCCGAAACTGGTGCGTGCGGATAACAAAACAAGGACACCTTTAACGATGCCATTTCTGTCGGTGTTACGCCAAACTGCGCAAGAAAAGCCGACACGGCCGCTTGCTCTGATTGAAATTGCTGACGTTGTTCTTCCAATGAAGATTCATGCAGCAAGCCGCCAGTTTTGCTTGTGAAGCCAGGGAAGAAAAAATATTTCATCAACGGCAAGCGTGGGTGAGGCGAGGGTAAGGTATGGCAACCTTCAACCCATTCTTCAGCGCTCAAGCCTTCCAGATTGAGCCACACCGGGCGCGGATTGCACTCTGCCATTGCGGCAATGTAGCCCGGCGGGATATCACAAGCGAAAAACTCAATGACGATATCGGCGACATCGTCCGCCGAAAATACGCCTTCCTGATTGCGCCAGTGGCGTACCGTCACACCGGCAAGCTGTTGCACTTCAGCGTTGATCACAAGGCTCGGGCAAATCCGCTGAAAGCTCTGCAAATTGTCTACCCACAAGGTGACGGCGATGCCATGCTCTTGTTGCAGTTGCCTTGCCAAGCGCCAGCAGATACCGATGTCGCCATAGTTATCGACGATTTTGCAGAATATGGCCAAGGACGTTGCCTGGTTCTTATTGAGAGACATTTCGGATGATTCAATTCGAGGTGTGCAATGACCGTGACGCCCCATACCTGCTGCAGCGCGAGCCCAGCTTCGACGGCGGGGCAGGCCGGCGAATATTCGCCAGACTATCCATCCCAAGCCTCCCGGCACGGCCGTATCCTTGCATGTGCTGGCGCACCAATCGCCAGCACATGCCGAAATCATCGACAAGGCGGCAAAATAAATGGAGATCGTTCGGAAAAATCATGAAAGGGGCGGATCATGAAACAGCTGGATTAACCCGGATAGTACAGGGGCTTGAGTAATCCGGTAAAGTCACTCCGCCAGAAGTCGAGGCATTTCTGTCTTGGAACCTTTTGCCTATATCGACCGGAGGCTGACTTCTACAGATTGTCCCTGACCGCACTGGCCCCTTGCGCAAATTCCCTAATGTGGCTTCGATGAACGCCTCTCCGGTCCTATATATGGCCCGGATAAAGGGTCCAGTCCCAGCTTGTCGACAACATCGGTCCAGATTCTTTTCATGTTCAGTGCATCCTGAGGCGGCAACTCGAAATTAAGCCAGCCAAATCCGCCATGACGCAGCCGCAGCAGCGATGCTTTTGTCATATTGTCAGTACGAATCCGGTATTGCGGGTGAAACACCACGCTTTCTACTAATGGTGGCTCCTCGGGCACTTTTCCCGTCATTTGGGCACGGATACGCCCTAGTCGTTCAATCTGTTCGTCCAGTTCTGCCGATGTAAATGTCATGGATTCGTTCCCCATGCATAACTCAACAGTACCGTCGGGATTCAACTTGGGTTTAAGCATGATTAATAGGCCTTTCGACAGAAAATGCAGGTATCGCGATACGTAAAAAACCCCGAAACGGATTTGCCATCAACTGCGCCAGATTTTTGTATGGGAGGCGCGCATGGAATAAGAGTCGCTGCGAAGACAAAAGTGCGTCGAAACCAACTTTGTCAGATCAAGAAGAAGAAAGGGAGTGGAAAGTTTTTATCAAGAAACAACAAGGGCCGCATATGCGGCCCTTGTTGATTACTATTTTTCCGTATCAATCGATACAGATTCAAGCTGGCGTCCCCAAGGGGATTCGAACCCCTGTACTCACCGTGAAAGGGTGATGTCCTAGGCCTCTAGACGATGGGGACAAAATCTGTCGGTATTGCTCTTGCCTCTCTTGCTTCCTACTTCACTGGTGGAGGTAAGCGGGATCGAACCGCTGACCTCTTGCATGCCATGCAAGCGCTCTCCCAGCTGAGCTATACCCCCTGCAAAGAAACGAAATTATAGCAAGGATTTTGCTTCTGTGTAAATCGCATTTTGAAAATTAAGCGAGATGCTTTGCCAGACGCATAAGAACAATATCGCGCCCGAACATTTCCACCACTGCATCAATCGACGGTGTTTGCAATTGTCCTGTCAATATCAATCGCAGGGGCATCGCCAGTTGCGGCATCTTCAGCTTGTGGGTGGTAAGTATTTCTTTCAGCAATGCGGACAATGCCGCTCTATTCCATTCAATGCTCTTGCAGCGCGCTGCATATTCCACCAGTGCCAGCTTGACTGTTTCAGTCAGATGTTGCGCAAGTAACGCACCATCAGGTGCCGGCTCACGGTAGAACAGCATTGCTGCATCAGCCAATTCATTGATGGTATTCACACGTTCTTTCATCAATGCGATTACTGTCTGCACGTTCGGTGCACCATCAAATTGTGCACCATCCCTTTCGAGCAAAGGACGCACCAGCATTTCGAGGCGTCCATCGTCAGCTTGCTTGATGTAATGATTGTTCAACCATGCAAGCTTTTCCGGATTGAACTGCGCCGGCGACTTCGACAGATGATCAACGTTGAACCATGTACAGAATTGTTCCATTGAAAATATCTCGTCATCACCGTGGCTCCACCCGAGACGCGCCAGATAATTCAGCATCGCTTCCGGTAGATAACCCTGTGCCGGATAATCCATCACGCTGACCGCGCCATGACGTTTCGACAGTTTTTCGCCATCGGCACCAAGAATCATTGGCACATGCCCGTACTGCGGCAGCGGTGCACCCAGGGCCTGCAGAATGTTGATCTGGCGCGGGGTGTTGTTGACATGATCGTCGCCGCGAATTACATGGGTGATCTTCATGTCCCAGTCATCGATCGCCACGCAAAAATTATAGGTCGGCGTGCCATCCGGACGCGCGATTACGAGATCATCCAGTTCGCGGTTAGAGATCGTAATCGTGCCTTTGACCACATCGTTCCAAGTCACATCGCCGTCCAGCGGATTGCGGAAACGTATCACCGGCTTGCGTCCTTCTGGCATCGGTGGCAAGATCTTGTCAGATTCCGGGCGCCAAGTGCCGTCGTAGCGTGGCTTTTCTCCTGCAGCGCGCTGGCGTTCGCGCATCGCTTCGACTTCCTCCGGCGAGGAATAGCAATGATAGGCCGCACCGTCACGCAGCATCTGCGCCAGCACTTCGCGATAACGATCCATGCGTTGCATCTGGTAGAACGGACCTTCGTCGTGTTCCAGTCCAAGCCATTTCATGCCATCGATGATCGCCTGCACCGCCTCCGGCGTAGAGCGTTCAAGGTCAGTATCTTCAATGCGCAACACGAAGGTGCCACCGAAATGGCGCGCATATGCCCAGGAAAAAAGCGCGGTGCGTGCACCGCCCAAATGGAGATAGCCGGTCGGGCTGGGAGCGAAACGGGTACGAACTGTCATGGCAAATAAAAACGGCTTTGAATCACCAAAGCCGTATCAGGAAAAAAAACCATTTTACCGCGTTGCCATACTAGTTGGAAACCAGGGTGGTGGCAGAGGATGATCAATCGTCAGTCGTTCTTGATCACGATATTCGGAAACTTGCTACTCATATCCTTTGCTTTTTCGGCTACCTTGATCGCCACCTTGCGAGCAATAGCTTTGTAAATCATCGCAACCTGGCCGTCGGGCTCCGCCACCACGGTTGGTGTCCCAGAATCGGTCTGCTCGCGAATCGACATGGTCAGCGGCAACGCACCTAAAAATTCAACATCGTAATCGGCGCACATTTTCTCGCCGCCGCCCGTACCGAAGATGGCTTCCGCATGACCGCAATTTGAACAAATGTGCGTGCTCATGTTTTCCACAATGCCAAGGATTGGAATGTCGACCTTCTCAAACATCTTCAAACCCTTGCGAGCATCCAGTAATGCAATATCTTGCGGCGTGGTGACGATCACCGCACCGGTAACCGGTACTTTTTGCGACAACGTCAGTTGAATGTCGCCCGTGCCGGGCGGCATGTCGATAATCAGATAATCGAGCTCGTGCCAGTTGGTTTGTTCCAGAAGCTGCTGAAGCGCCTGCGTAACCATTGGTCCGCGCCAGACCATCGGCTGGTCCGGATCAATCATGAAGCCGATGCTTGACACCTGCACACCGTGATTTTCCAGCGGCTCCATGGTTTTTCCATCGAGCGATTCCGGCTTTCCCGAGATCCCCATCATCATGGGCTGAGACGGACCGTAAATATCCGCGTCCAGAATACCGACTTGCGCACCCTCGGCAGCCAGCGCCAGCGCCAAATTGACTGCAGTGGTCGATTTTCCCACTCCGCCTTTGCCAGATGCCACGGCAATGATGTTTTTAACAGAAGGCAATAACTTGACGCCGCGCTGTACTGCATGCGAGACGATCTTTGAATATACATTCACATCAACATTGCCGATCCCCGGCACGCCACGGATGGCAGCCGCAACCAGACTGCGGATCAACTCAATCTGGCTCTTCGCCGGATAACCGAGCTCTACATCGAGGCGAATATCAGTGCCGTTTATCTGAATGTTGCGTGCCGATTTACTCGAAACCAGATCCTTACCAGTATTCGGATCAATGACTTGGGACAGTGCCGCTTTAACGGCGTCGGTTGTAATGCTCATTACTTGCTTCTCCCGAAATTTGTTATAACAAGTCTAAACCAAATTGGGAACAGACCGATGAAATGCCTGCAACCGGTAGGGTTTTTTAAAACGGCAGCACATGTCTTTGACAGCTATTCCGCATCGATAAATCTCGCTGCACTGCTAAAATGACCGTTTAACTTCAATTCGGCACCACCTTATGCGCACGACACTGCCCCGCAAGCTATTTGTTACAACAGCACTGCCCTATGCCAACGGCCCTTTCCATATTGGACATATCATGGAATATATCCAGGCCGACATCTGGGTGCGATTTCAGCGGATGCAGGGAAACAACGTGAACTTTGTTGGAGCCGACGATGCACATGGTGCACCCATCATGATCGCTGCCGAAAAAGCCGGCGTGACGCCGCAAGAGTTTGTTGCGGGAATTGCCGCCGGTCGCAAGCAATATCTGGACGGCTTTCATATCAGCTTTGACAATTGGCACTCGACCGATGGCCCTGAAAATCATGCATTATCACAAGATATTTACCGTAAACTGAAGGCAGCGGGCTTCATTACGACCAAAACCATCGAGCAATTCTATGATCCGGTCAAGAATATGTTTTTGCCTGACCGCTATATCAAGGGTGAATGTCCCAAGTGTGGCGCGAAAGATCAGTACGGTGATGCCTGCGAAGTCTGTAGCGCTGTATATGCACCAACGGACCTGAAAAACCCGTATTCCACGCTAACTGGCGCAACGCCGGTAATGAAATCATCCGAGCACTTTTTTTTCAGGTTATCCGATCCGCAATGTGTTGAATTCCTGCGGAGCTGGGCATTGGGTAAGATTGATGGTAAACCGCGGCTTCAGCCAGAAGTTGCCAACAAGGCAAAGGAATGGCTGGAAAATGATGGTGGCCTTGGCGACTGGGATATCAGCCGCGATGCACCGTACTTCGGCATTGAAATTCCCGATGCGCCAGGCAAATATTTTTATGTCTGGCTCGATGCGCCGGTGGGCTATCTGGCTTCACTGAAAAATTACTTCGACAAGACAGGCCAGGATTTCAGCGCATTCATGGCCGATCCGACAACCGAGCAATATCATTTTATTGGCAAGGACATCATTTACTTTCATGCGCTGTTCTGGCCTGCAATGCTGAAATTCTCTGGCTACAAGGTGCCAGACAATGTGTTTGTACATGGTTTCATTACCGTTTCCGGTGAAAAAATGTCGAAATCGCGCGGCACCGGAATTTCGCCGCTTCGCTATCTGGACATCGGCATGAATCCGGAATGGCTGCGCTATTACATTGCCGCCAAGCTGAATGCAAAAGTGGAAGATGTCGACTTCAATCCCGATGATTTCATCTCACGTGTCAATGCCGACCTGATCGGCAAATATGTGAATATTGCCAGCCGCGCTGCCGGCTTCATTACCAAACGCTTTGACGGCCAACTCAGCGATCCGGCAACCTGCAATGAGGCCATGAGCTGGAGACTACGATTCGGGGAAAACGAAACTGCGATCAAAGAGGCATTCGAAGCGCGCGAGTATGGCAAGGCGATCAGGCAGATTATGGCATTAGCCGATGAAGTCAATCAGTATGTAGATAGCAAGAAACCATGGGAGCTGGCAAAAAATACCGTTAATAATCAGGAACTGCAGGATGTATGCAGTAATCTGCTGCGTTCCTTCTATTGCCTCACCATTTACCTGGCACCTGTCCTGCCAGTCTTGGCACGCAAGGTATCAACGCTGTTCGGTATTGAACGTGATCTGATCTGGGCTGATTTACAGGCCAGCCCCCGCTCTATCGGTACGTTCGAACATCTGATGATACGCGTCGACCCAAAAATGCTGGATGCGCTATTTGAGGCACCGGCTGCGATGAATGCGCAAGAGACACCTTCGTGTTCCGCCCCTATTATCGGGGAGGCAACGAATGACACAACAATAGAAATAGAAGCACTCGCCCCCGAGATCAAACTGGATGATTTTGCCAAAATTGATTTGCGCATAGCGAAAATCATCAACTGCGAGCACGTCGAGGGCTCCGACAAGTTGCTGCGCCTGACGCTTGACGTCGGCGAAGGCCGTATGCGTAACGTTTTCTCTGGTATCAAATCGTATTACAAGCCGGAAGAACTGATTGGCAAATTGACGGTGATGGTCGCCAATCTGGCGCCGCGCAAAATGAAGTTTGGCATATCGGAAGGCATGGTGCTTGCAGCATCCACTGCGGACGAGAAACTCAATCCTGGCATTTACGTGCTCCATCCATGGCCGGGCGCCGAGCCCGGGATGCGTATCCGCTAAACATATTGAAAGAAAGGCGCCGCCATGAATCTCCTGATCCGCGAAGCCGTGCGCGATGACGCTACGCTCATTGCCGATCTTACTCGCGCATGCTGGGCAGACAAAGTGGCGGGTACTTCCAGCGGTCATCGGGAAATGCCGGAGCACGTCATCGAAGATTTGCAGAACGGCGGTGCATTTATCTTGCTGGTTGACGATATGCCGGCCGGTTCGGTGCGCTGGCTACCGCTCGACACAGAGCCAGACATCTGGGAAATCATGCGAATGGGGGTACTGCCGGCCTATCGCGGTAACAACTTGTCGCAGCATTTACTGGAATCGGTCATTCACCATGCGCTAGGATCGGAGGTAAGCGAACTACGCTTGGCGGTACGGTCGGATCAAGTGCGACTGCTCGATCTTTATGCCGCCTATGATTTCGAAATCGCGCCCGAACTCGAATATACGCATGCCAACCCGCTAGAACCTGCACCTACCGTTATGCGCAGACTGCTGCGCAAATAGATCGTCTATCTTTATTTCTGTTATCCAGCTGCCAGCAACGCATGTAGCGAGTCCCTTCTGAAAAATCCTATTTCCTCGAACTGCGGCATGCTATTGCGATAGGCAACAATGCCGGCGGTTCAGAACTTTGCACAGACTGTGGCCGCTGCACAGCAGCGCATTGACGGCATTACCCCTTTCACCTTTGAGGAAATTGCGTTCCAGATGGTCATCGCATCAATCTCTTTCGGGGCATGATTTCACCGGGTTTCGCAAGGGACCACCCTATTTCTGGCAAGCCCCCGCCAATCCGCAGCACCATGCGTGGGCCGGAGCGCAACGCGACCGTATCTTGACATATGCCTCTATCACGGACGCATTATCTGTCTCCATGCCATATCGTTCACGGTTCTTTTTGAGCCAGTACTTAAGACAAGGTAAAATAGTGCTTAATCCATTAAGTTACCAAATAAACCATGAAATTCTCCAAGCAATATCAGCAATACGAGTCCGACTTCACAAAATTTATCAAGGAACTCAAACTAAAAAATCCGCAGCTTGAAGAGCAGCAGCGCGAGGGACGCGCATTGTTGTGGGATAAAGCGTCAATCGATCTTGATCAAAGAGCGCGTGCGGACGAATCGCGCGTCAATCAACAGCCGTATGTTTATCAAAGCAATCATTAAGCCATGGCCTCGATGATGGCGCAATTGCCATCAAATACCTCAGAATTTCCCTTGGAAAGACAACCCGAATCGATGCCGAATGTCATTGATGGCCTCGCGTTTGCAAAGCTTTATGGCGAGCCGCTATTCAAGCTCCCTACGGATTTGTATATTCCGCCAGATGCACTGGAAATTTTTCTCGAAGCATTCGAAGGCCCGCTTGATCTGCTACTTTATTTGATTCGCAAGCAGAATTTCAACATCCTCGATATTCCGATGGCGCAAGTCACGCTGCAATATCTGGATTACATTGAGCAGATTCGCGTGCACAACCTGGAGCTGGCGGCAGAATACCTGCTGATGGCGGCAATGCTGATTGAAATTAAATCGCGCATGCTGCTACCGGTCAGAAAAACCGATACCGGCGAAGATACAGCTGATCCGCGTGCCGAGTTGGTACGGCGCCTGCTTGAATATGAGCAAATGAAACTCGCAGCACGACAGATTGATATGCTACCGCAGCTTGGCCGTGATTATGTACGCACGCAAATTTTCACTGAGCAAGGCATGGTGACGCGCTGGCCGGAAGTGCACATAACGGACTTGCAAAGCGCATGGGCCGATGTACTGAAGCGTGCCAAGCTGACCGCGCACCATACAATCAGCCGTGAGGAATTGTCGGTGCGCGAGCATATGACCAGCATTCTGCGTCGTCTGCAATCAGCAAAGTTCGTGGAATTTTCCGATCTTTTCGATACGTTTCGGGGCGTACCGATAGTCGTAGTCAATTTCATCGCATTGCTGGAATTGGCAAAAGAAACCCTGATTCAAATTACACAAGCCGAATCATTCGCGCCGATTTACGTACGTCTTGCTTATGTACCGAGCTGATCGCGTGCCCGAAAAGTTAGTTCAATGATTAACATTCTTTAATCATCCTTTGCTGCAGTGGATGAAAAATCCAAACAATACAAGGCATTCCAATGAAAATCATCTCTTCGATCGAGGAATTGCGCGACCAGTTACGCGGACAATTGCGCACCGCGTTCGTTCCGACAATGGGAAATCTGCATGAGGGCCATTTATCATTGATGCGCTTGGCGCGCAGGCATGGCGATCCGGTGGTCGCATCGATTTTCGTCAACCGCCTGCAATTCGGGCCAAACGAGGATTTCGATAAATATCCGCGTACATTCCAGGCCGATGTCAAAAAACTGGAAAATGAAGGCGTATACGTCCTTTTCGCACCAACAGAAAAAGACATGTATCCGGAACCGCAGGAATATCGCGTGCAACCGCCGGACGGTCTAGGCAATACCCTAGAAGGCGAATTTCGCCCAGGTTTTTTTACTGGCGTGACTACGATTGTGCTGAAATTATTCTCTTGCGTGCAACCACGTGTCGCCGTATTCGGGAAAAAGGATTATCAGCAGCTCATGATCGTACGAAACATGTCGAAACAGTTTGCGTTGCCAACCGAAATCATTGCAGCCGAAACGTATCGAGCTGAAGATGGGTTGGCGCTGTCGTCGCGCAATGGTTATCTATCTGATGCGGAGCGTGCCGAAGCGCCATTTATGTATCAGACATTGAATTATGTGGCGAACGAAGTGCGTTGCGGACATCTTGATATTTCCGAACTTCAAAAGAAAGCAACAGAGCAACTTGTCGCTCGTGGCTGGAAGCCGGATTACATTTCAATTCGCAAACGCGCAGATCTACAGCCGCCTACCGCTGGCGACATGGCGCAAGGCGAGCCGCTAGTCGTACTGGCTGCCGCAAAAATTGGAATTACACGTCTGATCGATAATCTGGAAATCTGATGCAGTTACCAAAGCATTATTTATGCTTTCTTGCCTACATCTGTGTATTGCTGCAGGCCGGTTTCAGCTCGGCCATGGCAGCCGTTTCGGTTCTGGACGACACCAATCATACAGTCACCCTAACGACACACGCACAACGTATTATCAGCCTGGGACCGCATGCGACCGAACTGCTGTATGCCGCAGGCGCTGGCTCCAAGATTGTCGGCGCAATTGAATATAGTGATTATCCGCCCGAAGCCAGACACATCCCTTCAGTCGGCAGTAGTACGGCACTGGATCTTGAGCGTATTATCGCGCTGAAGCCCGATTTGCTGATCACCTGGGGTAGCGGCAATTCCACGGCACAAGTGGCCAAACTGCGCGGTCTGGGCATTCCGGTATTCGATAGCGATCCGCGCAACTTTGAAGCAATTGCATCTTCACTTGAGCGGTTGGCGCGACTCGCCGGCACTGAAGCAGTTGGTCGACCAGCAGCAAAGGACTTTCGCGCCCATCTTGGCAAAATCGCCGCCACTTATCAACATCGCCCTGTCGTCAGGGTCTTCTATCAAATCTGGCGCGAACCGCTGATGACATTAAACGATACGCATATTGCATCAGCTGTGATACGCCTGTGCGGCGGTCAAAACATATTCGGACAACTGCCGCAATTAGCGCCCACTGTGGATATCGAAGCGGTTCTCAACGCAAATCCGGAAGTTGTCGTATCTGATAATCGTCCGAATGATGATGCATGGCTGGAGTTGCGTCGTTTTCCAAAGCTTACGGCGGTTGCTCGCGGCAACTTGTTCTTGATTGATCTCGCTCTGCTTACTCGAGCCGGCCCGCGAATCATCGACGGCGCCGAAGCACTGTGCAAGAATTTTGATGTGGCGCGCAGCAGAAGAAAAGTAGTTCTCATGCAGTAAAAGCCCGATACATCCTAACGGTAAGCCATCCATGACGCAGATTTACAACCCATCCGACTTTACCGCGCGCCAAAAAGGCACCTTGCCTGACCTGCTCGGTGTTGAAATACTTTCCGTCGGAACCACCGGCCTCCATGCCAGAATGGCGATCAAGCAGCATCATCTTGCACCGAATGGCTACCTGCATGCTGCATCGATCGTCATGCTGGCAGATACCTGTTGCGGCTATGGGTGTATCGCAAATATGCCTGAAGGCGCACATAATTTCACCACAATCGAATTAAAAAGCAACCATTTTGGGACGGCTCGTGACGGCTGGATCGAATGCCGAGCCACTCCCGTTCACCTGGGCAGGACGACGCAGGTATGGGATGCGACTGTCATGACGCCCGATGGAAAGAAAATCGCATTATTTCGGTGTACGCAGATGATCCTGCGGCCGTAATCATGAAATTGGATTACCTGCCATCAGAATCTGTGGCTCCTGAGCGGCGATGGAGGACCCGAATCGCTATGCTGAGCGCATAAATCTAGGTATGATTACAAGGGTTTGAAAAGGAAGAATGTCGAAGCGAAATACGTAATACGCCTTGCTAATCAATGAAAATCGCCGTAACAGAAAGCTTGCATTCGCGCGTCACATGGCGAGTGTCAAAGCCTTTGGTGATGCAGGATCGGTATTTATTCGCAGTCGCATGAACTTGCTGCGCATGCAATGGCCTGTCGTCGAAAATAGCGTGATGTCGTAATAACAAGCAAGCTAATCAACATACGGGGTTTGCAAGCATTCGTTGAGACGGCGACTGGCCTTGGCGCTCAAAAATGTAAGATAAAAACTCACAATGCATATGGAGAAGTACTGATATGACGAGCGCTGCAGACGATCTTGAAGCTCTGTTTGATGAGGTGGCTGCACAACGCGACCAGGCAACAACGGTACTGGTGGCCTCCGCTTCAGCCGAGCCAGCGCCGACAGCAGAAACTCTGACGTCGCCACAAGCGACGGTCGAGCAAGTACTCGATACTCCACCACTTAATCTGGCCGACAAGCCGATGTTCGAGCGCTTGGGCGGTATCGTTCGCCTGTTGCACGATTCATTGCGCGAACTCGGCTATGATCGATCGCTTTCAGATGTCGCATCGCAGATTAACGATGCAAAGGGCCGCCTCGAATACATCGCAGCATTGACCGAACAGGCGGCCAACAAGGTATTGAATGCGATCGATGCCGGCATGCCCGCACAAGACAACATGTCGAAGAGTGCAAAAGACATGGAAAACCGATGGGCTTTGCTGTTTGAGGGAAAACTCAGCATCGAAGAGTTCAAGATACTGGCAACAGATTCAAAGCAGTTTGCCGCGGAAGTCTCGGCTTCCGCCGAAACAGAAAAATCCCGTCTGCTGGAAATCATGATGGCACAGGATTTTCAGGACATTACCGGCCAGTTAATCAAGAAGATCGTCACGATTACCCACACAGCGGAAAAGGAACTGGCGCAGTTGTTGCGGGATAATGCACCATCTGAGATGAAGGCGGCAATAGCCGCGGCGGAAACCAAACCAGCGGAAACGATGCAGGAAATGATGCAAGGCCCGTCAGTACCGAGCGCTGCCATGGTACAAGACGATGTTGATAGTCTGCTTGCCGACTTGGGGTTTTGATGGATGATATGCTCAAGGAATTCGTTGTCGAAGCACTCGAGCTTGCGACGAACGTAGAAGAGCATCTGCTCACGCTGGAACGTCATCCAGACGATTCGAATACGCTGAACGCGGTATTTCGATCCTTCCATACGATCAAGGGCGGTGCAGGCTTCATGAATCTGCCGGCGATGGTATCGGCCTGTCACCTCACCGAGAACCTGTTTGACGCACTCCGCACCGGCAAAGCGTCGGTCACGCCGCTGGCCATTGAAGCAGCATTGCAGGCCAGCGGCTTTGTTGCAGATCAACTTGGCGAACTTGCCAATGGCGCACCCTCGGAAAGCTTGTCTGCCATGCCGCAGGCGCTGGAAAGAATCCTTACCGATGCAATTGAGGGCAAAGGTAAAACAACGGCACCAGAACCAAAATCCGTAGCGCAACCGCCATCTTCCTCCTCAGGCGACGGACCTGATTGGGAGGCGCTTTATCGCGCCGTTGCGAAAAATAACACATCCGATGCACAGAATTCTGACTACAAGGAACCAGTTGCACCGGAGTCGGACCTGCCCATTACTCAAATCGTCAGCGGCGAGAATGTTGCCAAGCTGATCCACGCTCCAGTCAAGGAAGACAGCATCCGCATCGATGCAATCAAGCTTGATGCGCTGCTGGAAGTCGCTGGCGAGTCAGTTCAGGCCGCCAATCAGGCAGCCGTACTGCTGGAAAAGCTATTGCAGTTTAAATTCGAAGGCACCGCCAGCACACTGATGTCCGCGCTGGCGGAGACATTGAACCGTGCATCGCGCTACTCCACTGAATTGCAGCGTGCGACGCTCTCCACTCGCATGCAACCGGTCGGTAAATTGTTCCAGAAATTCCCGCGACTGGTGCGAGAACTTGCCAGGGACTTGGGCAAGGATGTCGAATTGGTGATCGAAGGTGCAGAGACGGAAGTTGACCGCGTTGTTGTGGACAGCTTATACGATCCGCTAGTGCATATGCTGCGCAATGCACTAGATCATGGAGTAGAAGACGCGGAAACGCGTGCCAGCAAAGGCAAATCATCGAAGGCCATCATCTCACTGAAGGCGTGGCAGGAAGCGAGTAGCGTGATGATAGAACTGGCGGACGACGGCAGGGGTATGGACCCTGATGAGTTGCGCAGGAAAGCGGTTATCAAAGGATTGATCAGCGAGTCCACCATACACAGTGCGGAAGAGGCATATCAGCTTGTATTCCTGCCGGGATTCTCCACCAAGGAAGTCGCATCCAGCGTATCGGGGCGCGGCGTTGGTATGGATGTCGTCAAGACTGCCGTCGAAAAACATCGTGGTGCGGTACGTATCGATTCAACCTTGGGCGCCGGTACGCGCTTTACGATCCGGCTGCCAATCGAATTATCCATCGTCCCTACGATGCTGGTGCATACTTCGGGCGCTGCACTCGGTATGCCAGTGGCAGTCGTCGAGCGCGTAGTCGAACTACCAGACATATTTTCCTGCGTGGGCGGTGCTCCCGTATTTCGCGATCAGGGCAGGCCGCTACCAGTGTTGTCATTGGCTGGCGTCTTGGGCTATGAGCCCTCCATTGAAAAGGTGGGCATCGTAATTGGCGCACCGCAACCGTACATTCTTGCAGTAGAAGCGGTTGATGGCACTGCCGACCTGGTAATCAAACCGATGACTGCGCTAAGCGTGCAGGGCATTACGGGCACGGCGCGTTCGGCCGAAGGAGAACTGGTCTTGATTATTGGACTGTCATTCCTGCTCGATGGCTGTAAGCCGGCAGCCCGGCTGGCAGCCTGATATATCGATCTTCGCCGGCACGCAAAGAATGTCCAAATCCGCTCTCCTCAGCCAAAAATCGCGATGGAGCAACGAATATCGATAAGCAGACTATCTTCAAACGCACCTGAAATACCTGCCTGAAGAATATTCCTTGCCTTGATTCGTCAAGGCGCATTCAGATGGATGACAACCTGAACGCGCCCTCCTTGCCCCTGTACCTATTCGAAGACCGATGCTGAGAGCATGGACGTCATTCGCTGTCGCGAATGACGTAGTTCAATACTTCGCGATGAAATGCCAGGCCTGCAAGTTAACCGCCGTATGCGTAAGCGAATCTGTTCTCCTGGATACGGCCCATTACACGCGAGCGTTGATCGAGGCCGACATGATCCTTTGAACTCATATTGATGACGCCCTGCGGCACCACCAGATTTTTCGTATTTTCAAGCGCAGTGCGCAAAGCCGCGCGAAATTGCTTCGTGCCAGGTTGGCCACCTTGCAATGCTTGCGGAATCGCATTTGCAATCAGCATATAAGCGCCCCATGCATCAGCGGCAAACTGGGTCATCGTATTCTGGCCATATACCGCTTCGTAGCGCTTCGTAAACTCCATTCCGGCTTTTTTGACAGGGTTATTGTTAGGCAGCTGTTTCGCGACAACCGCCGGGCCGGTCGGGAAAAATGTGCCTTCAACATCCTTTCCCCCGACTCTCAAAAAATCAAGCGTGCCGATGCCGTGCGTCTGGTAAATACGGCCCTTGTAACCGCGCTCGACCAAGGTTCGCTGCGGCAGAACCGCCGGAGTCGCAGAAGCCGCCACCAGTACGGCATCCGGATGGGCTGACATGATTTTCAGGATTTGTCCTGTGACACTGGTATCGTTGCGCGCATAACGCTCACTGGCGACGATCTTGATCTTGCGCAGTTCCGCCAGTTTTGAAAATTCACGCCACCAGCCTTCACCATATGCATCTGAAAATCCGATGAAACCAACGGTTTTGATATCGTTATCCGCCATGTGCTGCGTCAGGATGGTCGCCATGTGTGAATCATTCTGCGGCATCTTGAATGCCCATGCGCGCTTGGTATCCATCGGTTCGACGATGGAAGCAGATGCAGCCAGTGTAATCATCGGTGTTTCAGATTCCGCAGCGACATCCAGAATTGCCAGTGCATTGGGCGTGGTATTCGGGCCAACGATGACATCCACCTTTTCTTCCGCGGTCAGTTTACGCACATTGCGCACTGCATTGGTAGGGTCGGAAGCGTCATCAAGCAGGATATATTCCACTTTCTGCCCACCGATCTCCTTCGGCCATAACAGCATTGCATTTTTGCTGGGTATGCCAATCGCGGCAGCAGGTCCGGTGGAGGAGATTGTAACGCCGACTTTTATCTGCGCATACGCAGTTGACGCAAGAAGCGCGAAAGAGGCGCAGGACAGGCCGGCGAAGCGGCGTAAATAAGAAGCTTGCATAGTACTCCTTTGATCAGAGAATGAAAATCAGTTGAACAAACGGCACAAAGAGCATACCGCATATTTACATTGATTTTTACGTTGCAATCCTCTTGCGAGCACGCTTTTTACGCTTATTTCAGCTTGCCGCTCAATATCCAGAAATGCTCGAAACGCTGAATGCGAATCTCTTTCATCAATCCATTCAATTTTTTCCGTAATGCGCTATCCGTCGGAAAATTCTTGATTACTTCGTAGCGTTCGCCATTTTGAAGAGAACGAATCTGATAGGTATTGCCTTCGGAATCGGTACGTGCAATCGGTGTGTTACTCCCTTCAACATAGGTATTGTCAATCATGACCAGCAACGTGCCAGCGCCGAGCGTACTGCGCAATTTATCAAGAAATGCGGTTTGCTGTTCGCGCTTCACATGTGACCACCAGAATCCGGCAAAGCAGGCGGAAAACCTGTCTTCCAGTTGAAGCGTAAAAGCATCCGCCAATGCAAATTTCACTTTGGCTCCAGACAAATCTTTGGTTTGCGCCACAGCGATCACCTCGGGATTAATATCCGTTGCCAGCACAAACTCGGCATCCTGTGCAAACTGTGCGGTCCAGTAGCCGGTACCGCATGCGATTTCGAGCACACGGTGTCCGCGTAACAATTCACGTGTCCGTTTCTGCAACATGGCAAGGTCATGCTGGCGTTCCGGCTTCGCATAGATCTTTTCATAGTCGGCGGCGCGCTTCGCATAATACGCAGCCATATCGGTATTAACAGTATTCATGATGGCCTTGTCCAAAATTTGTATTAGCCGTTTCGATAAACCTGGCACCAAGCGGCTGATGCGCCATATAAGCTGCCGGCTTCATAGTTCGTACATATCTTTCTCACCGTTCATTACCTGATCGATCAGCTTGCGAGTCAGCGTGGGGGTCATTAATTCTATGAACGTATAGACATAGCTGCGCAAGTAAGCGCCCTGCTTCAATGCGACCCGAGAAACATTGGTGCCAAACAGATGCCCGACAGGGATTGAGCGCAGGTTTTTGTCCCGCTCGGCATCATAGGCCATACCGGCAATGATGCCTACGCCTAAACCCAATTCAACATACGTCTTGATGACATCTGCATCAATTGCCTGCAGCAATACATCGGGATTGAGGCCCCGCACTGAAAAAGCATGATCAATCCTGGCGCGGCCGGCAAATGCACTGTCATAAGTAATCAGCGGATAAGATGCAATTTCCTCCAATGTAACCGATGGCGACTTTAATAAAGGGTGCTCTTCCGGGACTACGACAATATGCTCCCATTGATAGCAAGGAATCGATACCAGGCCACCGATCTCTGCAATGGCCTCGGTAGCGATGGCCAGATCAGCCTGATCCTTCAGCACCATTTCCGCTACCTGTTTCGGATTTCCCTGTAATAGGGAAAGCCGGACCTTGGGAAATTTCTGGGTGAAGGCATGCACCACTTTAGGCAAGGAATAGCGCGCTTGCGTATGGGTAGTGGCAATCGTGAAGCTACCACTATCCTGAGCGGCGAATTCCTTGCCAATCTGCTTCAAACTGTCGATTTCCTGCATGATCAGCTCGACCGATTTCAATACGGCGCGACCAGGCTCAGTCAAGCCGCGAATACGTTTGCCGTGGCGAGTGAATATATCTACGCCCAATTCTTCTTCAAGTTCGATGATCGCTTTGGAAACTCCCGGCTGCGATGTATAAAGCGCTTTCGCCGCTTCAGTCAGATTGTAGTTTTGTCGAACCGCTTCACGCACGAAACGAAGTTGATGAAGATTCATGTACTTCCCCCGAAAATCCCTGCATTTTTTTGCTTATACCAAATAAACATATAAGCAAATAAATAGTTTGTAGTTTGGAATAAGCCCCAAGTTTATTACGATTCCTTCTACTTTGTGTGGGACGATATGACTCTTTCTTATATAGCTTCCGGTTTTGCGGTCGGCCTCTTGGTCGGACTAACAGGCGTTGGAGGCGGATCACTAATGACGCCGCTGTTGACCCTGCTATTTGGCATTCCGCCATCCGTCGCAGTCGGCACCGATCTCGCATTCGCCTCAATTACCAAGGGTGTTGGTACTTTTACCCACCGGTTGCGCGGTACGGTGCACTGGGGTATTGTCAAACGTCTATGCCTGGGCGCATTACCAGCAGCATTATTAGCGACAATTTCACTCAAGTATTTCGGTGCACTCGACAATCAGATTGCGCATATCATCCGCTATTCAATTGCCTGCTCGGTGTTGCTGACAGTTGTGGCAATCCTGTTCCGCGACCGCATGGTTGCATGGATAAGCAAGTCTCCCCAGAAACAATTGCAGGGCGCGCGGCTCACTGCTGCGACGATTCTGGCAGGCGCAGTACTTGGTTCGCTGGTAACGGTTTCTTCAATCGGCGCCGGTGCGATTGGCGCAACCATCCTGGTATTGCTATATCCCCGTCTTTCTCCGGCCGAGATCGCCGGCACTGACATCGCGTACGCGGTGCCCTTGACTGCCATCGCCGCGTTTGGCCACTGGTGGTTAGGCTCAATCAATTGGGAATTGCTGGCTACACTGCTGATCGGCTCCGTACCCGGCATTACCATTGGTGCATTTGCCGCACGCGCGGTACCCGAAAGAATTCTGCGTGCACTGCTGGCTACCACGCTGGCCGGTGTTGCTGCAAAACTGGTTTTTTAGGATTGGAACAGAAAGATGTATCGTTACGACCAATATGATCATCAGATCGTCAAGGAACGCGTCGCACAGTTTCGCGATCAGGTTCGCCGTCGCATAGCGAATGAGCTGACTGAAGAGGAATTCCTTCTCCTGCGCTTGCAGAACGGACTTTACATGCAGCGCCATGCGTACATGTACCGCATCGCGATACCGTATGGCCTGCTATCATCGACGCAGTTGCGCAAGCTTGCCTTCATCGCACGCAAATACGATCGCGGCTACGGCCACTTCACGACCCGCCAGAATATCCAGTTCAACTGGATCGATCTTGAAGACACGCCGGACATTCTGGAGCATCTGACTTCGGTTGAAATGCATTCGATCCAGACTTCCGGCAACGATGTCCGCAACACCACGGCCGATGAATACGCCGGTGTTGCCGCCGACGAGCTTCTGGATCCGCGTCCGTATGCCGAACTGGTGCGCCAGTGGAGCACCTTCCATCCGGAATTCGCCTATCTGCCGCGCAAGTTCAAGATTGCATTCAATGCGGCTAAGGAAGACCGCGCGGCAATCGCAATGCACGATATCGGGATTGAAATAGTCAAAAATGCGCAAGGTGAAATCGGCTTTCGCGTACTGGTCGGTGGGGGTTTGGGGCGCACGCCGATTCTCGGCAGCTTCATCCGTGAATTCCTGCCGTGGCCGCATTTACTTACCTATATCGAAGCCATTCTGCGCGTCTATAATCAGTACGGCCGTCGCGACAATAAATTCAAGGCACGTATCAAGATCCTGCTGAAGGCGACTGGCGTAGAAGAATTCGCACGCATGGTAGAAGAAGAATGGGCCGATCTTAAAGACGGCCCCGGCACGCTCACCAGCGAAGAATTCAACCGGATCGCCGCTTATTTCACGCCGCCGCCTTATGAAACGCTGTCAAACGAAGAAGCGCAACTCAAGCAGCAAAGAGCGCAAAGCAAGGCATTCGACAACTGGATGAAGCGCAACGTCAAGCCGCACAAGGTGCCCGGCTATGCGGTTGTCGTGCTATCGTTGAAGAAGCCCGGTGTGCCGCCAGGCGATGCGACTGCTGAACAAATGGACTTCGTTGCCGATCTGGCCGATCGTTACAGCTTTGGCGAATTGCGCGTTACCCATGAGCAAAACCTGGTGCTGGCGGATGTCAAGCAGTCCGAACTATTCACATTGTGGGGCGAAGCCAAGGCACATCAATTGGCAACGCCAAACATCGGCTTGTTGACTGATGTCATTTGCTGCCCGGGCGGCGATTTCTGCTCGCTGGCCAATGCCAAGTCAATCCCGATCGCAGCTGCCATCACCGAGCGTTTCGAGGATATCGATTTTCAGCATGATATCGGCGAGATCGAGCTGAACATGTCCGGTTGCATCAACGCCTGCGGCCATCACCATCTCGGTAACATCGGCATCCTCGGCGTCGACAAGGATGGGTCCGAGTGGTATCAGATATCGATCGGTGGTGCGCAAGGCAACAACAGTTCGCTTGGCAAGATCATCGGGCCGTCCTTCTCGGCTCAGCAGGTGCCTGGCGTGATCGATCGACTGTTGCAGGTGTACGTGCGGGATCGCCTTGCAGGCGAACGCTTCATCGACACCGTGCGCCGTCTTGGCATCGAGCCGTTCAAACAACATGTTTATGCTTCGCCGATCAAGGGTGGAGAATTGGTGGGAGAAGACGAATATGCGTGAAATCATCAAGGATAAAGCCGTTGTCAGCGATGACTGGACCGTACTGCGCCTGAAAGAGGGCGACGTGCCGGAAACAACTGCCGTTCCCGCCGGTAAGTTCATCGTCCCGCTGGCAGTATGGGAAGCGCAGCGTGCCAAGTTGCAAAAGCGTGCCGATATCGGCGTCTGGATCGCGAGTCACGAACGTCCGGAAGTCTTGAAGGAAGATGTGGCAAAGCTACCGCTGATCGCAGTCGATTTTCCGAAATTTTCGGATGGCCGCGGCTATTCCATTGCGTACAATCTGCGTGCCCGTCTCGGTTTTACCGGAGAACTGCGCGCGATCGGCGATGTGTTGCGCGATCAGATGTGTTACATGCAGCGTGTCGGCTTCAATGCTTTCGCGACACGTGAAGACCGCAACATTCACGATGCACTGAAAGGTTTGTTCGACTTTAGCGAAGCTTACCAAACTGCCTGGGATCAGAAATTACCGTTGTTCCGCCGCGCCGCCGACCGCGGACAAAAAACAGCATAGGAATGACATCATGGAAACCGACGAATTCACCCGCCTGGTTGTCGCCACACGGGCAACACTTGTAAAAATCGCCAACGACTTTACGCCCGTAGTATTCGCATCGAGCCTGGCTGCGGAAGACATGGTGCTGACAGACATGATCCTGCGCGAAAAATTGCCGATAGGCATCTTTTCGCTGGAGACTGGCCGCTTGCACAAGGAAACGCTGGGCATGCTGGACCGCATCAAGGAAATCTACGGTTATGAAGTGACACTGTACAAGCCGGAATCTGCAGCAGTCGATACTTATGTACGGCAGAACGGACTGAATGCATTTTACGACAGCGTCGAAATGCGCAAGGAATGTTGCCGCATCCGCAAGATCGAGCCACTCAACCGTGCGCTGAGCGGCAACCGGGCCTGGATAACCGGGCAGCGCCGCGCACAATCGACTACGCGTGCCGGGCTCGATGTACAGGAAAACGATGAAGCGCATGGCATGACCAAGTTCAATCCGCTCACCGACTGGTCGGAACAAGACGTATGGAACTATATTCGCAGCAATAACGTACCGTACAATCCGCTACACGACCAAGGCTATCCGTCGATCGGCTGTGAACCCTGCACCCGGGCGATTCAACCGGGCGAAGATATACGCGCCGGACGCTGGTGGTGGGAAAGCCCGGAATCCAGGGAATGCGGCCTGCACGTCGTCGACGGCAAGCTGGTTCGCATCAAGGCCGCAACGCAACAACTTGCATGAATAACGAAATGAATACAGCAATCGAAAAATTATTCCTAGATGCGGCCAGCAACCGCCATCTGGATTGGCTCGAATCCGAAGCGATTCACATCATGCGCGAAGTCGCGGCCGAATGCACAAATCCTGCCCTGCTTTTTTCCGGCGGCAAGGATTCAGTCGTGCTACTGCGCATTACCGAAAAGGCATTCCGGCCCGGTAAATTCCCCTTTCCGCTAGTGCATATCGATACCGGCCACAACTTCCAAGAGGTCATTGCCTTCCGCGACAAGCGCGTCGCTGAACTGGGCGAGCGTCTGATTGTCGGCTCGGTTGAGGAATCGATCAAGCGCGGCACGGTGCGCCTGCGCAATCCGCAGACCGATTCACGCAATGCGGCGCAGGCGGTAACATTGCTGGAAACGATTGCCGCACACAAGTTTGACGCCTGCATCGGTGGCGCCCGCCGCGATGAAGAAAAAGCGCGTGCGAAAGAGCGCATCTTCTCGTTCCGTGATGAATTCGGCCAATGGAATCCGAAGGCACAGCGCCCCGAATTGTGGGATTTGTATAACACCCGAGTCCATCCTGGCGAGAACATGCGCGTATTTCCGATTTCGAACTGGACCGAACTCGACGTGTGGCAATACATTGCACGCGAAAAGCTTGATCTACCGCCAATTTACTATGCGCATGAGCGCGAGGTCATCTCGCGCAACGGCTTGCTGGTGCCGCTCACTAACCTGACGCCGCCGAAGGAAGGTGAAACCGTCGAGAAACGCCTGGTACGTTTCCGCACTGTCGGTGATATTTCCTGCACCTGCCCGGTTGCATCCGACGCAGCAACAGTCGATGCAATCATTGCCGAAACCGCAGTTACGCAAATCACCGAGCGTGGTGCAACGCGCATGGATGACCAGACCTCCGAAGCATCAATGGAAAAACGCAAGAAAGAAGGGTATTTCTGATGAACGCCGTGGTTGCAGAACAAGGCTTGGCGACAGCCGCCAACAAGACCAAGGTCGAGCGCGGCCTGTTGCGCTTTATCACAGCCGGCTCTGTCGATGACGGCAAGAGCACGCTGATCGGGCGACTGCTGTTCGACAGCAAGGGAATTTTTGCAGACCAGCTCGACGCAATTTCGCGCGCCAGGCACAAGCGCACCGTAGGCGACACGATCGATCTGTCGCTGTTAACCGACGGCCTGGAAGCCGAGCGCGAGCAAGGCATCACGATTGACGTTGCCTATCGCTATTTCGCCACGCCGAAACGCAAATTCATCATTGCCGACACGCCGGGTCACGAACAATATACCCGAAACATGGTAACCGGCGCATCGACTGCGGATGCGGTAATCATCCTGGTCGACGTATCGAAGGTCAAACTAGGCGAAGACGGCAGTGTCGAATTACTGACGCAAACCAAGCGCCATTCGATCATTGCCCATCTGTTGCGGATCGAGCATGTCATCATTGCAGTCAACAAGATGGACCTGGTCGATTACGACCAGACTGTATACAACCGCATCATCACCGCCTATGAGAAATTCGCGCAGCAACTCGGGCTGGCCGATATCCGTCCGATTCCATTATCGGCACTGACCGGCGACAATGTGGTCGACACCGGCGACAAGATGCCATGGTACAAGGGCCCGACCCTGATCGAATTGCTCGAATCGCTCTCCGTATACGATGAATCGCACGACGAGCCGTTCCGCTTCCCGGTACAACTGGTGGCACGCCATAACGGCCATGAGGCAAACGATTTCCGTGGCTACATGGGTCGCATCGAAGCCGGCAAGGTGCACAAGGGCGATACACTGGTGGTGCAACCGAGTGGCCAGAGAGCGACTGTAAAAGATATCATCACGCTGGATGGCTCGCTGGATTCGGCAGTCGTAGGTCAATCGGTAACGCTGCTGCTGAATGAGTATCTTGACATCTCGCGCGGCGACATGCTGGCCGCTGCCGATGCACCTGCCACGCTGCTAAAATGTGTCAATGCCGAAGTCTGCTGGCTGTCGGAGGAGCCGCTCGACATGCGGCGCAAGTACTGGCTGAAGCACACCACCAGGCAGGTCGCCGCACGCGTGACCAGAATTGATACGCTGCTCGATATCAATACACAGGAGCGGCACAGCGCCGGTACTCTGGCTCTGAACGATATCGCGACCGTATCGATCAATGTGCAGCAGCCGCTGGCCGCCGATGCGTATGATGCAATCCGCACCACTGGCGCATTCATCCTGATCGACGAGGTGACACATCAGACTGTTGCCGCCGGCATGATCCGGCTGACCTGAATCGCCATACGCATAATGCCGCAATACGATGCAAGAGAATCGCCGGCACGTCATGGCAAAGTCTATCTGATCGGCGCCGGACCCGGCGCCGCCGACCTGATTACCGTACGCGGCGCACGCATCCTGGCACAAGCCGACGTCGTGCTGCACGATGCACTGGTGACGGAAGACATGCTGCGGCTGTGTCCAGATGCGGAGAAAATTTCGGTCGGCAAGCGTTCCGGCCGACGTTCAACCGCGCAGACGCAAATCAATCAGCAACTGGTCGAATGCGCGAAAAAATATACGATGGTGGTTCGTCTGAAGGGCGGCGACCCGATGATATTCGGCCGCGCCGATGAAGAATTGCGGGCATTGGAAGCAGAAGGTATCGAGGTCGAAATCATACCCGGCATCACTGCTGCACTCGCTGCCGCGGCATCCACCCGGCAACCGCTCACCAGACGCGGCATCGCACGCAGCGTTGCTTTCTTTACATCAAGCACCGCACCAGACCATCCGGAGCAAACCACCTTGCCCGATTGCGATACGCTAATCCAGTACATGGGCGGCAAGGAAGCTGCGATCACGGCACAGAAATTGCTGTCGCAAGGCCGCTCTCCTGCGTTGCCGGTGGTCGTTGTCGAAAATTGCAGCCTGGCCAACGAGCGCGTACTGCGACTGCAACTGGGTGAGCTGGAACAAGGGCTGGCGCAATGCCATGGGCCGGTGCTGGTCATGATCGGGGAAGCACTGGCGTTACGTAAAAGCCAATAATTTCCTACTCGTGAGACAACGAACCGGCACAGTATTGCGCGATCGCATTTAGTACCTCTGCATTTTCTCCTACTGCATCGGCAACTTTCAAGGACAATCCCGGATAGTCTTTCCTCAATTGTTCAACCATTGCCGGCAAATCCCGCAGCACATGGCCCCCCTGTCCAAGAAACACAGGCACAACAGTTGCATCATGATCTCCATCCGCCACCAATTGCCGTATCAATCCGGGCAGGCTCGGCTGCATGAATTCCAGAAAGGCGAGCGACACGGTAACTTCAGGCAAGCGCACCTGCGTGATTTGCCGCAGCCGTTCAAAAGGCGCAGCCCACCGTGGATCTCGTGCGCCGTGCGCAAATAAAATCAATGAGCGCTGCACCATTGTCTGATTCCCTAATGTCTCTCAACCCATCGCAACGATCCGATCGCCAGCAACAGGAAAAATATGCTCGGCAAGAGCGCCGTCGCCAAAGGTGGCCAGGTATTCAACAATCCCAGGTGTGAAAACAAGCTGTTGAGCAGTTGGAAGCTCACGCCGATCATGATACCGATAAAAATCTTCAGGCTGACGCCGCCGGCGCGCGTCTGCAGATACGCAAACGGCAACGCCAACGCCATCATCACCAATACCGCAAACGGATAGATGATTTTCTTCCAGAAGGCGATTTCATATCGCTCGGTATGCTGCTTGTTTTCCGCGAGATGGCTGATATATGCACTCAAGCCGTACGCGGACATGCGATCCGGGTCGGCAAACAATACCGACAAAATCGATGGCGTAATTTCGGACACCAACTCCTCCGATGGCATCGTACGCGTCTGGATGACCGCCGAGATATCGGTGCCGGATGCGCCCTGCCCGACCGCAATATCCGGAAAATGCGTTTCTGATACATCGGTTAATGTCCACCTGTTTTCTCCGCCATAGACAGCACTCGCTGCACTAATCAAAGTAGCCAGGCGGAAATCGAGATCGAATTCGTACAGTTTTACGCCCCGCAGTTCGCCATTCGTTCGTATTTCCTTGACGTTGACAAAACGCGAGCCGATCGGAGCGCCGCTCAATCCATGCTCCCTGATCACATCCTTCGCCCACAAGCCGGAACGGAACTCCTGTGAAATCGATGATCCTTGTGCGCGCAATTTCATTTTTTCCGCCATCTCGCTAGCCATTGGCGCCACCACTTCACCAAACAGGAAGGTGATGATCACGAATCCCAAGCCGATTCTGAACAGCATCCAACCAGCCAGCGCAGTCGACATGCTGGAGACGCGCATGATCGTGAATTCCGATCGTGCCGCAAATTGCGCGAGCGCCCAGATCGTGCCGATCAATGCGGCAATTGGCATCAGCTCATAGGTGTAGCCAGGCAATCCCATCAGGATATACAGGAATGCATGCTGCAGCTGATATCCGCCGTGGCCGATTGACTTTAATTCGCCCATCAGATCGAAAAAGGCAAACAAGGCCAGGAATGCGGCAAGCACAAACAGGACGGACCGTATTATCTCGACGGCAAAATACCTCTGCAGGACTCTCATGCAACGCCCGATCGCCTGGCCCGGTATGCACGTTTGATTCCGGCATACAGGACGAGCGGATGATAGCGGCTGTTTACCTTGAGCCGCCAGGAAAATAAAAATACGATCATCAGGATTGCCAGCGCGTGAATCGGCCATGCCGCAACCGCGAACGACAGCCGATTCTGCACCACGGCCGCCTGGAATACGCTCACCATGTTGCTGTATACGACGAACAGCAGCAACGCAATCAGCAGATTGGCCGAGCGTCCGGCACGCGGATTTACAAAACTCAAGGGGATGGCAAGCAGTATCAGGAACAGCGCCATCAATGGCAGTGCACAACGCCAGAGCAATTCACCCAGATTGAAATTATTTCTATCTGCCAATAATGCCGATGTCGGCAGTGCTGCGGCAGATTTGTTTTCCGCCAGAGACTGGGACTGCCGTGCCACAAGTATGTTATAGCGCTCGAATTCCATGATTTCAAAATCCGATTGCGCCGGCACACCATCATAGCGTCGTCCTTTTTGCATGACCAGGAACTTGTCGCCGCGCGCATTCACATCGATCGTTCCTTCTTTGGCCACCACAACGCTGGTACGGTTACCTTTCACGGTATTGACAAAGATATTCCGGACTTTGGTGGTATCGCCCGAGACGCCTTCAACAAAAAAAACCCGATCTGTAGCCGCTGATTCCTGGAATTTTCCTGGAGAAACTTTCGATATATCCTCGCGCTTTTCAAAGCGCTCCCGAAATTCAGCGCTCTGCCGAATCGCCCACGGTGTGACAAAAAAGCTCAGCAGCGCTGTCAGCACGATGATCGGCAGCCCGAACATCAGGACCGGCTTGATCCATCGCGTCAGGCTCATCCCGGAAGCGAACCAGACAACCATTTCCGAATCCTGGTAACTGCGTGTGACGACCAGCAATACTGAAATGAAGCCGGTAAGGATCAGAATCACCGGCAGCAGTTTCAACCCTTCAAAACCGATCAGCTCAATCACATCCTGGGATGCCACCCTGCCACCGGCAGCTTGGCCAAGGATGCGAATCAGCATGACGGTGATGGTAATGGTGAAGAGCGTTGTGAACACGGCGCCAGCGGTACTGACCAGTTCGCGTTGAAGTGCGCGCTGAAAAATCATTCGAAGTTTACGACTATAATTGCGGTTCAATAAGGAGAAGAGTCCATGGACTTTAGCACAAAAACATTCGACGCAAAGAATGCAATCACTGCCGCCAAATCCGGCTGCATCGTGGTTGGCGTATTCGATAATCAGAAGTTGTCGCAAGCTGCGCAAGCACTGGATCAAAAAGGCGATATCACTGCCGCCGTCAAGTCAGGCGATATTTCCGGCAAGCCGGGCAGTACGCTTCTGCTGCGCCGGGTCAATGGCGTGGCGGCGGAACGGATTCTCCTTGTCGGGCTAGGCAAGGAGACGCCGGTCAGTGCCAAGGATTTCTCGACTGCCGTACAAGCGGTTGTACGCGTCTTGTCCACACTGGGCGCGGCAGATGCCGCCATCACGCTTCCACTGGATTGCATCGAAGAGCATGACCTCGCTTGGTCGATTCGCACTTTCGTGCTGGCCGCACGTGAAAACCTGTACCGCACCGACACACTGAAAAGCAAAAAGGAGCCAGCCCCGACCGGCGTGAAGAAAATAGTCTTCGCCGTACCGGCAGCGGCAGCGAATGCGGCCAAAAGCGCCGTGACGCAAGCGATTGCACTGGCTAATGGCATGGACTTGACCAAGGATCTCGGCAATCTTCCCGGTAACGTCTGCACACCGACCTATCTCGCCAATACGGCCAGGAAACTGGCCCGTGAGTTCAAGCTCGCCGTCGAAGTGCTGGACCGCAAGCAGATACAGGCGCTCAAGATGGGCAGTTTCCTGTCGGTCACCAATGGCACCGACGAACCGCCGAAATTCATCGTTTTGAAACACATGGGCGGCAAGGCAAAGGAAGCGCCCGTAGTTCTGGTCGGCAAGGGCATCACATTCGATTCCGGCGGCATTTCGATAAAACCCGGCGCCGGCATGGATGAAATGAAATACGACATGTGCGGCGCAGCATCGGTGCTTGGCACCTTCCGCGCCATCGCTGAAATGAATCTGAAGCTGAATGTCATCGGCGTAATCCCCTCCTGCGAAAACCTGCCAAGCGGCCGCGCCACCAAACCAGGCGATATCGTTACGTCGATGTCGGGCCAGACCATTGAAGTTCTGAACACCGATGCGGAAGGCCGCCTGATCCTGTGCGACGCATTGACCTATGCGGAGCGCTTCAAGCCGGCAGTAGTAGTGGACATCGCAACCCTGACCGGCGCCTGCGTGACGTCACTCGGCCATCACAATTCCGGCCTGTTTACGCGCCATGATGCGGCACACGATGCGCTTGCCGAGGAATTGCTGGCAGCGGGCAAGGCGACTAGCGACACTGCATGGCGCATGCCTGTAGAAGACGCCTATCAGGAACAGCTCAAATCCAACTTTGCCGATGTGGCGAACATCGGTGGCTCGTCCGGTGGCAGCATCACGGCCGCCTGCTTCCTGGAACGCTTCACGAAGAAATACACCTGGGCGCACCTGGATATCGCCGGTACTGCCTGGAAGAGCGGTCAGGCAAAAGGCGCCACTGGTCGGCCGGTGCCGCTGCTGACGACATTCCTGATGAATCGCGTCAAATAAGCGCACCATCCACTCCGGACAAGCGCCGCGCATGATATGCGTAAAGTCATCAAATGTGCCGCCCCGATTCATGTCTGCACCGCTGAGTCAGGACGGCAATCGGGGGGTGACTTAGTGCCGGTCTGCATGCAGCCGGGCGTGTATCCGCTGGGTTACTTTCCACACTCCCAACAGCACCAGGGGAATCAGGGCACCCGTTGTAATCTCGGGGCTGATTGGGAGTCCGATGGCCTTCATCGCCTTACCCGCGTAGAACAACAGACTGATCACGTAATACGAAATGGCCGCGATCGACAAGCCTTCCACCGTGGTTTGCAAGGTGAGCTGCAACTCCTGGCCCCGCGTCAGCTTGGCCAGCAATTGCTGGTTTTGTTTTTCGCTGGCGATATCTACCCGCGTACGCAGTAATGCACTGGCGCGCTCGGTACGTTGAGACAACAGCGCCAGCCGCCGCGCAGTGGTCGCCACCGTTGAAATTGCGGGGGATAGTCGTCGCCGCATGAATTCGCCAATCTGTTGCGTACCGGGAATGGTTTTTTCCCGCAGCTCTGAAATGCGTTGTTGTACCAGCGCATCGTAAGCCTGGGTGGCCGAGAATCGGTACATGTTTTCTGCAGTCGCACGCTCGACACGGGCGGCGACATGGATCAGCGTGTCCAGCAATTCCGCCTCCGAACCCTGCCGGTCTTCCAGGCGCGCGGTCACGTCTGCCAGGCCTGCCTCCGATTCCGCCAACACGGGCGCCAGAATCTTGGCCACAGGTAAACCGCGCAGCGCCATCAGGCGATAGGATTCCAGTTCCAGCAGGCGCTGTGCAATCCGCCCCGCCCGGGTCTCGCTGGTCCCCTCTGGCGCAATTACCAGCATTCGCTCGAAACCATCTGAATTCAGGCGGAAATTAGTTACCGCCATCGAGTGGCCGCCGCCCATCAAGGAGGCAACCACCGTGCGACCGCCGAACCACTGCTGCCCGAGCGCCAGCGCAGCTTGTGGATCGGAAATGTCATGGTTCACCAGTGCCAGCAAAATTGCAGTCATGGTGCGGCCGGGCACCTCGCGCAACCACTCAGGATTTACCGCCATGAATGGCAGCAGGTCGGGTTCCGTGGCGCCCAGCATCGCGTGCTCGGGCAAGTGCTGCACCAGCATGTAACGGGTGAATTCGCTATGGCGTTCCCAGCGCAGGGAATACCCCTCGAAGCGCAGGCGCAGGAAGCTACCCTGCAAATCAGCGGGAGTCAGGTGGGCATGGCCTGGCAGACGTTGCAGATGTGCGCATTCTGCCTCACGCGAGACCCCCTCGTTTAGCACCGCCACAAAAACCACCAGCGCCGGCAACCTGATGCGCGTCGAAGGGCGAGCATGCACTTCATTGTGCAATACCTCGCGCAAGGCATCATCGGGTGGCAGCACCATGCTGGCCGGCAGGCCTGATATCTGCTGTTGTGCAGTGGAGATCATATTTTCGGGAGCGTTCATTGCAGCAGCCATTCAAGGTGAAACATCATGGAAATAACCAGTGCCGGCATTGCCGTGCCGCTGAAGATCCAGCCGACGCAGTTTCCGCAGCAGCCGATCTCTTGCATAAATACACGGCTCATGTGCATCCAGGTTGCCGGCACGTGCGTCAAGGATTTTACCTTGAATTGCTTTACGTTATCCCTGTGAGGCAAGCAAACGGCTTCGTGTTTCCTGAACCGGACAGGCACGCCATTTTCAATACATTGCGCTCGCCAGCCTGCGCTACCCACAATACCGTCTCAACAAGCGATCGCGATGTGCTCGCTATCGAACAACTTGCGTTCGGCCAAGCCCGCCCGCGCTGTCCAATTTGCACTTACTCGAACCAGCCCAACCAACAGGATGGCTACTATAAAATATTCATGAGAATTGATGTTCAAGCCATATGGACAAAAAATTACTGCCATCAATGTGGATAGCCAGGAGCAAACTTTCGACATCTACGCAGGTTAAATTTATGACATTCAATAATTCAGCGAACGCAATGAATGAGCTACCTGCAAGTTCATTAACATCCCACGACATTTCCTGGCATTTCACCATCTCCACGAAAACCCTTGTACAGCAAAGATTTTCGCCGCTTGGCGTGTCATGGCATTGCATAAAAGCGCGCACGAAATAGGTAGCGAAGTAATCAGGCAAAAGAAACTGTCTAATGGCCGCGGTGAAGTATTATCCAAGTGCATGAAATTGCGCCATGGCCGCCTGCGCGCCCTATGGCAGCACGGAACAGGTGCCGCGAAACCCTGCCTGCGCCCCGCAAGCGGGCGAGGACGTTGGAATGAGCCGCTGCGCGACTTTCACGTTAATGATTTGATGTTTGTCTTCGCCTGTTGTTGTACTGCATCACCATGATCGAGGAGGAAACATGCCAAAAGCCATCTGGAATGGCGCAGTCATCGCGGAAGCAGACGACACCGCTGTCAAGATCGTGGAAGGCAACGTGTACTTTCCGATGGATGCGATGCATCAGGAATATCTGCAAGACAGCGATACAACCACCCGTTCCCACTGGAAAGGTAAAGCCAATTATTACCACGTCGTCATCGATGATCAGGTAAACCGCGATGCTGCATGGACGTATCGCACGCCATCGGATGCCGCCATGCAAGTCGCCCACCGCGTCGCATTCTGGCACGGCGTCCAGGTCGAACGCTGAAGCCCGATCGGGTATCAAGCTCAAGGAAAAAATTCCATGTCTCACGTCATTCCCCGCCAACCTGCCCCGCCGCTGTTCGTTCCCACACTCGACCACGGCCACTTCGGCTCGGCCGTGAACCAACCCGATCGCTTCATGCTGATCAAGAACGACTACCCGGCGCGCTGCGAAACCTGAACCTGCACGGAGAGCATGATGAACGACACCGCGTCATTTCCGAAAGGCGCACATATCGACCGCATTGCACTCGTGCTGCAAGGCGGCGGCGCGCTCGGTGCCTACCAGGCCGGCGTTTACCAGGCGCTGCATGAAAAGGGCTTCGCGCCCGATTGGGTAGCCGGCACCTCGATCGGGGGAATCAATGCCGCCCTCATTGCCGGCAACGTATTCGACAACCGCGTTCCCAGGCTACGGGAGTTCTGGCAAACGGTGGCGCGCGCCGATCCCGTGGACCTGTCGGCGCTGCCGCAGGAATGGCGGCGCGCCTACGATGTGGCGGGCGTGACGACGACGATGCTGTGCGGCCAGCCGGGCATGTTCGCGCCGCGCGTGCCGAGTCCGTCCCTGCCCTTCGTGTCCATCCCGCCGGCACAGGCGAGTTACTACGACACGTCGCCGCTGCGCGAGACCTTGCTACGGCTGGTCGATTTCGATTGCGTGAACCAGCATTACATCCGGCTCAGCTTGGGCACAGTACATGTCAAGACCGGCCAGTCGCGCTATTTCGACAGCCTGTTCCAGCACATCGGCCCGGAACACGTGATGGCAAGCGGCGCGCTGCCGCCGGGTTTTCCGCCGGTGGCAGTCGATGGCGAATTGTACTGGGACGGCGGCATCATTTCCAACACGCCGCTCGAAGTGGTGCTCGACGACGTGCCGCGCGTCAATACCTTGTGTTTCATGGTCGACCTGTTCAACCCGAACGGTCCGGAACCGGCGTCGCTGTCCGAGGTGTATGCGCGGCACAAGGACATCGCGTATGCGAACCGCTCGGAGCGCGGCATCCGCGACTATCAGGAAAAGCACAATCTGCGGCGCGCGGTCGGCGCGCTCTACCAGGCGCTGCCGGAGGATAAGCGCAATGATCCGAAGCTGAAAGCACTGGCGGCGCTCGGATGCCGCACCACGATGGAAATCGTTCATCTCAGCTATGCGGCCAAGCCGTGGGAGACGGCAACGCGCGACGCCGATTTTTCAGCGGCGGCGATACGCGAGCGCTGGGACCAGGGATATCGGGATGCGGCGCAAGTGATCGAGCAAGCCGCATGGCTGGCGCCGGTGCCGTCCGATGTCGGCGTGGTGGTGTATGAGCAGCACCGGCAAGCGCCGGATGCGCAGGCTACCGTACGGTATGCCGATGCACCTGTCCCTGCCACGGAAAGGAATTGAATATCCGTAGGCATCCGCTGAAATTTGAAATGGATCAATCAATTCCGGATTGGACAGCGGCGTATTCTGTTATCCGTTGGTGTCTCGTTGTCATTTGAGGATATCTTCCGAAATTGGACAAAGAAGTGCCGCATGTGCAGATGGACCGGATGGTGAGGGGAATGATGGGTTTCGGCATGCTGTTGTTTTGGCTGCTTCCAATCGGTCTGATTGCCGCTCTCGTGTTGTACCTGAACGACAGGAACAGGAAATCGAATCTACCGCAACGGGCGATTGACATTCTGGAGAACGCCTATGCGCGCGGTGCTTTCTAATCCGCATGAAATACGTCGGCTTCGCGATGGAACGCATACCACGCGAACCAGAATGCGATCACGCCGGGAACCTCCTTGCCGCCGGCGTCAAGCACGGCACCGGTACTGCCAAGTCGTATGCGACGCGGCGCTGGTATCCAGGCGTACACCCTTCATCGGACCGCTGACCGCCTGCGACAACAGTTGCAACCATAGCAACTTGGCCTTGCCGGTCATACAGCAGCACCAAGGCGCCGGCCAGATCAAAACCATTTTTCTGGGCAGCATGGACCATCGTGATAGCGGCGAGCAACAACCCCACCGGCAAAATATTCAGCCGCGTTTTCATCGTCGCTTCTCCAGGTTAATCACCGTCCAAGTAGGCGGTTGTCGCCTGGGTTTCTTACACTTTTTTGAAAAAAATATGATCTGAACTTCATCAGATCACCTTTCTCCAATTATAAGAAGAAGAACAGCGGTTTTTACAATGCCGCAATTCATGATTTACCCATTGGATATACAGGAACAGGAGGCAACAATGGCATAAACAATGACCGCACCGCATGGGATGCATAAGCAATTGGACTGGAAAGCCGGCGTCTGGGCGGGCGTGATCACAGGGTCGGTATTCATGATGGTGGAAATGCTCATGGTCTGGCTGATCCCTGTTGACAGCACTGAAGGTAATTAATCATGGAACCGAGCGCACGGCTGAAAACGCTGGCCGCATCCAAGATGGGCGCGATGAAGGAAAAACTGGCTGGCCGCGCCGAGCAAACGGTGGTTGAGGTAACTCTGCGCGGGAAGGCGCAGCCCGATGCGACATGGAAGCGATGACGGCGGTGCCGGACAAGTGAACGGAGAAACATCATGCGTATGCAAGACAAGGTAGCCATCGTGACCGGCGCCGCCAGCGGCATCGGCAAGGAAATCGCGGTGCGATTCGCGCGCGAAGGCGCGAAAGTCTGTATCGCCGACTTGAAACTGGAGGCGGCGACGGCGACCGCCGATGAGATCAAGCAAGGCGGCGGCGAAGCGTTCGGCGTCGCGATGGATGTCACCGATGAAAAACAGGTCAACAGCGGCGTCGAGGAAACCGTGCGCCGCTATGGCGGGGTCGACGTGCTGGTGAGCAATGCCGGCATCCAGCATATCGCGGCGCTGAAGGATTTGTCATATGCGGATTGGCGCAAGGTCGTCGCGGTCCATCTGGATGGCGCATTTCTTACGACCAAGGCGTGCCTGCGCCACATGGTGGAAAGCGGCAAGGGCGGCAGCGTGATCTACATGGGCTCGGTGCATTCGAAGGAAGCGTCGCCGCTGAAGGCGCCTTATGTGTCGGCCAAGCATGCGTTGCTCGGCCTGGCGCAGACACTGGCCGAGGAAGGCGTGCAATACAACGTGCGCACGAACGTGATTTGCCCGGGCTACGTCAAGACGCCGCTGGTGGAAAAGCAACTGCCGCAGCAGGCGAAAGAGCTGCACATGAGCGAGGAAGACGTGGTCAAGAAAGTGATGCTGCAGCATACGGTCGATCAGGAATTCACCAGCACCGAAGACATCGCGGAGCTAGCGGTCTTTCTCGCAACCTTCCCGTCGAAAGCGCTCACGGGCCAATCGGTCAATATCAGCCACGGCTGGCGCATGGATTGATCCGCCGTCGGATTTTCTCGCAGAGGAGCACGCACATGAAAGAGTTTGACGTGGTGATCATCGGCGCCGGCCAGGCTGGGCCGACGCTGTCGAAATCGCTCGCGCAGGCCGGCCGGAGCGTCGCGCTGGTCGAGCGCAAGCAGATGGGCGGCTCCTGCGTGAACTTCGGCTGCACGCCGACCAAGGCGGCGCTGGCGTCGGCACGCGTCGCCTGGCTGGCGCGCCGCGCGATCGATTTCGGCGTGAACGTGACGGGCGTGCAGCCCGACTTCGCGGCCGTGCTCGCGCGCGCGGAGGGCATTGTGCAACGCGCACGCGCGTCGCTGGAGGAGAGTTTTGCCGGACACGACAATCCGGCCCTGATCCACGGCCACGCACGCTTCGTGGCGCGCGACGGCGAGCGCTTCCGTCTGGCGGTCGGTGACGAGGAAATCATCGCCGTGCAAGTCGTGCTCGACACCGGCACGCGCAGCGCCGTGCCGTTGATCGACGGCGTGCACGATATCGATTACCTCACCGCGGAAAACTGGCTGCAGCATCGCACATTGCCGCAGCATCTGGCGCTGGTCGGCGGCGGCTACATCGGCCTGGAAATGGCGCAGTTCTATCGCCGCATGGGCGCCGACGTCACCGTGATCGAGAGCGGCGCGCAAGTGGCGGCGCAGGAAGACCCCGAGGTCGCGGCGGCGCTGCAACAGGTGCTCGAAGGCGAAGGCATCCGGTTTCGTCTGAATGCGAAGGCGACCCGTTGCCGCAAGACCGCGAACGGCGTGACGCTGACATGCGATAACGACGGCAAGACGGACGAGATCGCCGCCACGGACCTGTTCATCGCGCTGGGGCGCAAGCCGAACACCGATGATCTGGGGCTGGAAACGATCGGCCTGCATCCGACCGCTAAAGGCACGCTGGAAGTGGACCAGCGCCTCTCCACCGGCATTCCGGGCGTCTGGGCAGTCGGCGACATTCGCGGCGGCCCGATGTTCACGCATACCGCGTGGGACGATTACCGTATCGTCGAATCGCAACTGGTCGGCGACAAGTCGCGCAGCACGGATCGCATCGTGCCCTATGCGGTCTTCACCGATCCGGCGCTGGGCCGCGTCGGCATGACGGAAACGCAGGCGCGAAGAGCCGGCAAAAACATCAAGGTCGCGCGCTTCGACATGAAAGGCAACGGCCGCGCGATAGAGACGGGCGAGACCGGCGGTTTCATCAAGGTGGTGATCGATGCCGGCAACCAGCGCATCCTCGGCGCATCGGTACTCGCAGCGGAAGGCGCCGAACTGGTGCATATCTATGTCGTGCTGATGAATGCCGATGCGCCCTACACGGTACTGGAAAACGCGATTCAGATCCATCCGACACTGGCCGAAGCCGTGCAGAGCGCGGTGTCATCGCTGCGCTAAATCCAGGCATCGAGGCCGTGCACGGGACAGCGCAAGCGCCGCTGCGGGGAGTGATCCCGCGCAGCACGACAATTGCTTGATGTCCTTGCTGAAGGTTTGCGCGCGCAACTTCAGCTCTTCGACCATCGTCAGATACGGGAACAATTGGCCGGCTAGTTCCTGTACCGCCTCTTCGTCCAGTAGCGCAAACAACCGAAGCGCTGACGATCGTGCTTGCGGTCGAGACCGTGCGCGGCTGGCGCGCCGCCTTGAGCAGCATGGCCTCAGCCTTGCGCACCACTTGCCCATGAATGATCTTGCTTCGCTCGGCCTGTATTTCCCATTGTCGGCCAAGGCTAAAGGCACGCGCTCCTGGCACCGGTTAAGCACATCCAATCTGGCGCATCATTTACTCTCGTATGCAAGACGCACCGGCATTCATCAGGCGAGATTGCATCACACCCGCGCCGGCTATCTGCCGTTCATGCCTATGGACATCGGGCTTGGCCTCCCTGATCGCTACGGTAAAATGTCTTCAGGAGGGAGATGTTTGCGCCAGGCCTTGCAGCCGAAAAGCTACCGCTCCCGATATGGGTAGCCAGCAATGAAGACAATGAAAAATTTATTCGTAAAACCCATATAAATCAATAATTTAATGAACACGATGAAATTAGCCACCTGGAACGTCAATTCATTGAAAGTCCGCCTGCCGCATGTATTGCAATGGCTGGGGGACAATCCGGTAGATATTCTATGCTTGCAGGAAACCAAGCTGACCGACGACAAGTTTCCCATTGCACAGATTGAAGCGGCGGGCTACCAGGTTGTTTTCACCGGGCAAAAAACCTATAACGGCGTGGCGATCCTGTCGCGCTATCCGATCTGCGATGTCGTCAGGAACATTCCAAGCTTTGAAGACGAGCAGCAGCGCATCATTGCCGCCACCATCAATGGCGTGCGGGTGATTTGCGCCTATATTCCGAATGGCCAGTCGGTCGACTCCGACAAATATCAATACAAGCTGAAATGGCTGGACGGGCTGCACGACTGGCTGGCCGGGGAATATCGCCTTCATCCGGACCTGGCCTTGCTTGGGGATTACAACATCGCGCCGGAAGACCGGGATGTACACGATCCGGCGCTCTGGCAAGGCAGTGTCCTGGTGTCCGACAGGGAACGGGCAGCCTTCCGCCGGCTGCTCGACCTCGGCCTCAAAGATGCCTTCCGGTTATTCGAGCAGCCGGACAAGCTGTTTAGCTGGTGGGATTACCGGCAGATGGCCTTTCGCCGCAACATGGGTTTGCGCATCGATCATATCCTGCTGTCGCCCACGCTTGCCGCCCGTTGCAGCGCCTGCGTGATTGACAAGGCACCACGCAAACAGGAACAACCTTCCGACCATACGCCGGTAATCGCCACTATTAATTGATCCGCTACAGCAAAAAACCTGCACTGCACCGTTATCTGCCTCATTGGCATCCATTTTATACTGGCCTGTGTATTTTTAAAGTCCAGCGGAAACATTGCGAGTAATGCCATATTAGTATGCATACTCCCCTATTGCATGGATATGGAGGCATCCGGATGAGGTGAGTACAGCCATTCTCCTGCATGGCAATCAACGCACGCGTGGTTGACCGATTTCAAATCATGCGTATTTGAAGTGCGCCTGCGCTTGCATTCCCTCTTTTTTACCCGCATGTCATTGTCAATGACCAGCGTCACTCCGTAGTATCGTCCAGTGCGCTCACTCTGCATTCCCTCATTGCAATGACATACAGCATGTCCGATCGGCTGAACTCGCTCATTGACGCTGCCATGCCGTGGATCGATATCATCGGCACCATGCC
>DATEZO010000102.1:0-4741 GCA_035255485.1 Burkholderiaceae bacterium | reverse complement strand
CCGATCTCGAATCCCGGCAAGCGCCGCCGGATCGCGGCCGCCAGTTCGTGCGGACTGAAGCTCAGGCCAGCCACGTTGTAGGATGAGCGCACGCGAATCCGATCCGCCGGCGCTTCCATCAACTCGATGGTGGCGCGAATCGCATCGGACATGTAAATCATCGGCAGCGTGGTTTCGGGACCAAGGAAGCATTCATAGCGCTCGCCCCGCTTTGCCGCATGGAAAATCGCGATTGCGTAATCGGTGGTACCGCCGCCCGGCGGCGATTTGTAGCTGATGATGCCCGGATAGCGGATGCTGCGCACATCGATGCCGAATTTGGCGAAATAGTATTCACACAAGCGTTCACCGGCCTGCTTGCTGATGCCGTAGATGGTGGTCGGGTCCATCACCGCCAGTTGCGGCGTGTCGACCGCCGGCGTATGCGGGCCGAAAGCGGCGATCGACGACGGCCAGAATACACGCAATGGCTTGCCGGCGGCACTGCGCTCGCGCGCGATTTCGAGGATATTCAACAGCCCATTCATGTTCAGCGTCCACGCCTTCAGCGGCGCCTGTTCGCCGGTTGCCGACAGCAGGGCCGCCAGTTGATATGCCTGCGTCACGCCATGGTCGTCGATCACCTGCTTCAAGCGATTGACGTCCAGCACATCCACCGTCTCATAACGCTTGGCATCGAACCGGCTGCATGGCCCGATATCGGCGGCAATCACATTATCCGTGCCGTATTTTTGCACCAGCGCTTCGACCAGTTCGCTGCCGATTTGTCCGTTGGCGCCGATCACCAGGATCCGTTCCATTTTTCTTCTCCCGATTTGTTGGGGGACAGAGCAAAGCACCGCTGCGCTTCACTTCGTTCCGCAGTACTACTGGTTCAGCAAACCCAGTTCGCGCCCCGCCAGCGCAAACGCAGCCAGCGCGCGATCCAGTTGTACTGTCGTATGCGCGGCCGACAATTGCACCCGCACCCGTGCCTGCCCCATCGGGACCACCGGATAAAAGAAGCCGGTCACCAGCACGCCCATTTCATATAGTCGCTGCGCGAATTGTTGCGCGACCGGGGCGTCGAACAGCATTACCGGCACCACCGGATGCGTGCCCGGCTTGATGGTGAAGCCAAGTTCCGTGATGGCGCGACGGAAATGTGCGGTATTGGCATGCAGCCGGTCGCGCAATGCCGTTGACGACGACAGCCGCTCCAGCACCGCGAGCGATGCGCCGGCAATCGTGGGCGCCAGGGTATTGGAGAACAGATACGGCCGCGACTTCTGGCGCAGGGTCTGGATCACTTCACGGCGTGCCGCGGTGAAGCCGCCCATCGCGCCGCCCAGCGCCTTGCCGAGCGTGCCGGTGATGATATCGATGCGGCCCATCACGCCGTGGTGCTCGTGCGTGCCGCGCCCGGTCGCGCCCATGAAGCCGGTCGCATGGCATTCATCGATCATTACCAGCGCGCCGTAACGGTCGGCCAGGTCGCAGATCCTGTCGAGTTGCGCAATCGTGCCATCCATCGAGAACACGCCGTCAGTCGCGATGATCTTGTGACGCTTGCCGGCGGCGGCCTGCAGTTGCGCTTCCAGGTCCGCCATGTCGTTGTGCTGATAGCGATAGCGCGCCGCCTTGCTCAGGCGGATGCCGTCGATGATGGAGGCGTGGTTCAGCGCATCCGAGATGATGGCATCCTGTTCATCGAACAAGGGCTCGAACAGACCGCCGTTGGCATCGAACGCCGCCGCGTACAGGATCGTGTCTTCCATACCGAGGAATGTCGACAGCGCGCGCTCCAGCTGCTTGTGCACCGTTTGCGTGCCGCAGATGAAGCGCACCGACGACAGACCGTAGCCGTATTTTTCAGTCGCCGCGATCGCAGCCTGCACTGTCGATTCGTCACCCGACAAGCCGAGATAGTTGTTCGCGCACAGGTTGATCAGCGTGCGGCCGTCGTCGCATACCACTTCGGCGCCCTGGCGCGATACGATCACGCGCTCCGGCTTGTACAGCCCCTGTTCGCGCAGTGCATTCAGGTTTGCATCGAGCCCGGTATAAAAATCCTGCTTCGGATGTATTGCTGTCATGACAATTCCTTTTGATCTGGCCGGCATGCCGGCAGTTGCATCGGGCAACAATTCGCCAAGCGCCATGTTTCATATCTCTGTAGCACGACATCTGCTACGATACAAATTCAATGCATTTCATTAAATCCATTATTTGAAACTAAAGTTCAATATATTGGATATTAGCCACCCTTATTAAACATTGCAAGCACCCTCTTCATGAAAAAACCAGCCGCACCCGCTACTCCGCCCGAAGTCGGCGCCACACTTCAAAAATTGCGCCTGAAACGCGGACTGACGCTGGAGGACCTGTCGCGCACCGCCGGGGTATCGAAGTCGATGCTGTCGCAGATCGAACGCGAAAAAGCCAATCCGACCATCGCGGTCGCATGGCGGCTGGCCAATGCGCTGGGGGTCGGCATCGAAGAACTGCTATCAAGCGAACCGCAGAATGTCGAGGCGATCCACATACTGGAGCCGCACGAGATGCCGACCCTGCCCGGCACCCACGCCGGTTATGTACTGCGCATCCTCGGCCCGATGGAACTGGCCGGAAAATACGAATGGTATGAATTGACGCTCGCACCGGACGGCGCGCTGGCGTCAAACCCGCATGATCCCGGCACGATGGAATACCTGACGCTGCTGCATGGCGCAGTCGAGGTAGAAGTGGATGGCGTAAAGAAAAAACTGAAGACCGGCGGCTCGGCACGCTATCAGGCGGACAAGAGCCATGCGATCCGTAATGCCGGCAAAACGGAAGCAAAGGCGCTGCTGGTGGTGATTCATCGCTGATGCGCCACTTTGCGCTGCCGCGCCAGAACAAAAGCAATCCTCCGGGGTGCCACCCCGGGGCACGGCGCGGCAGGCAAGGCTATTCTTTCTCGACGTCCTTTTCAGCCACAATGAATTCCTCGACGATGCGCTTTTTGTTCTTCTTTTCCGGCACCGACTCTTCCTGCCGCGCCTTGATCTCCGGCGGCGGCGCAACCGGCAGCGGAAATCCGAGGAATATCATGACCAGAAAAATCGGCAGCAGCAAATAGAACAAGGGCCGTTTCCAGATCAGTTTATTTTTTAGCATGTACCGCAGTTTGGTTCATGCCGACAATTTTCAAGCGCCAGGACGGGGTGACGCTGCGCGGGACGGATGCGGCAGGAAGGCAGTTTGTGCCGGGCGGCCGCTTACCTTACGCTAAATACGGGGAGTATGAATGAAAATAGTGCAATATTCGCACTAAATTTGCGAGCATTCAAAATTACTGCACGGAGTATTTCAACCCTCCGGAATGCGGCCAGAAAGGCCTCGGCACATGCAACATGCCGGTTTTTCTATAACGGGCGGCCGCATTGCGCAGCCGCCCTGCAATCGGTCAGGCCAGCTCTTCCAGCCGGATCCGCGTCACCTTGCCCTCCACCGACGGCAATGCTTCAATCTTGCTGATCGCAGCATCGATATTTTTCTCCTGCGTCTGATGGGTCAGCATGATGATGTCGGCGCGTGTTTCACCTTCGGCCGGTTCCTTCTGCAACATGGCGTCGATCGAGATCGTCGCATCGGCCAGGATGCGGGTGACATCGGCCAGCACGCCCGGGCGGTCGGCGACGCGCATGCGCAGATAGTAGCTGGTGGTGATTTCGGACATCGGTAAAATCGGCGTATCGGCCATCGCATCCGGCTGGAACGCCAGATGCGGCACGCGGTGTTCCGGGTCGGCAGTGGCCAGGCGCGTGATATCGACCAGGTCGGCAATCACGGCGGACGCGGTCGGTTCGGAACCGGCACCCTTGCCGTAATACAGCGTCGCACCGACCGCGTCGCCCTGTACCAGCACCGCATTCATCGCGCCCTCGACATTGGCGATCAGGCGCCTGGCCGGGATCAGCGTCGGATGCACGCGCAATTCGATCCCCTTGGCGGCGCGCTTGGCGATGCCAAGCAGCTTGATGCGGTAGCCGAGCTGTTCCGCATACTTGATGTCGATCGCTTCCAGCCGGGTGATGCCTTCGACATGCGCCTTGTCGAATTGCACCGGAATGCCGAACGCTATCGCCGACATGATGGTCGCCTTGTGCGCCGCATCCACGCCTTCGATGTCGAAGGTCGGATCGGCTTCGGCATAGCCCAGGCGCTGCGCTTCCTTCAGCACGGTGTCGAAATCCATGCCCTTGTCGCGCATCTCGGACAGGATGAAATTGGTAGTGCCGTTGATGATGCCGGCGATCCACTGGATGCGGTTGGCGGTCAGGCCTTCGCGCAAGGCCTTGATGATCGGGATGCCGCCGGCGACCGCCGCTTCGAACGCGACCATCACGCCCTTGTCCTGTGCGGCCTTGAAAATTTCCGTGCCGTGCGTCGCCAGGAGCGCCTTGTTGGCTGTGACGACATGCTTGCCGTTGGCGATTGCCTTCATCACCAGCTCTTTCGCAATGCCGTAGCCGCCGATCAATTCGATCACGATATCGATATCGGGGTGATTGACCACCAGATTGGCGTCACTGACGACTTCGCACTCGCCATGCGTCAGCTCGCGGGCGCGTTCGGTGTTCAGATCGGCCACCATCGTGATCTGAATCGCACGGCCGGCGCGTCGCGTAATTTCTTCCTGGTTGCGTTTCAGTACGTTGAATGTGCCGGACCCGACGGTTCCGATGCCTAGCAAGCCTACTTTGATGGGTTTCATATA
>DATEZO010000101.1:0-2082 GCA_035255485.1 Burkholderiaceae bacterium | reverse complement strand
AGTTTGAGCAGCACATCCGAGCGCCCGGTTTGCCACGCCGCGTCAGCCCGGTGCAGCATCAAGCCTTCGCCGCCGTCGCGCACCACTTGCGCCAGTTTCAGCTGCAGTGCGGCGCGGTCGGCCACGCGTACCTGGGGCAGCACGCGCAGCCACGGCACGCCGGCTTGCGCAACGCTTTCCTGCATGGCTGCAATGCGCTCGCCAAAGCTGCCGGCGCCGCCCGGCAGTTCGTAGACTTGATAGCTGATGCTTTTCCATTCCGCGTCGAACGGCTCCTGGCGGCGCACGGCAGCCGACAGCTGCTCGAAACTGCGCCGCCCCATCCACAGCTCGCCATCCAGCGCATGCGCCGGCAGTTGTGCAGTGAACCAGGCCGGCGCGTGGATCGGCCGGCCGCTGCGAAATGCCAGGGTTTTGCCGTCCCAGTAAGCGCGCACGCCATCGAGCTTTTCGCTCACCAGGTAGCCGGCGGGGTCATGCCCTTCGGACCAGGTTTGCGCCAGCAGCAGGGGAGGCGCCGCCGCGTCGTGCCGGGCGGCGCATGTGGAGGTGGCGGGATGCAGCGCTCCGCATAGCAGGAGCAAGGCCAGCAGAGGGCGCAGGGCGGGTAATCGGGTTGGCGTCATGGCGGGTATCGATGTGCTGTTGTCTCGGAAAGAATTATCTTGAACCGAGCATTTTATTATTAATTTTGCAACACAACGAAAAAACCGGGCAGACCAGCCTGGCGCCTAAGCTCAATAATCCGTGGTAATCGTCAGGTGATATGGAATCGCCCCGCACGCATGCCGGTTTTGCCACAGGGTGTTGACCATCGCGTGCTCGGACACGCCCAGATGCTGCGCCATCTGCTGCGCGCCCAGCACCGTGGCGGCGCGGATGGCGCGCTCTTCCTCGCTGTCGCGCAGGATGAACTCATGGCTGTCGATCTTGGCGGCCAGCCCCGGCGCAAAACGCAGGACTTTAATGGAGCGCATTACGCGCGGCATCTGGTAGCTGGCGGCGACCGTGACGTCGCAATCGACCTGAATGCCTTGCTCCATCAGATAGCCGGCATACCACATCACTGCCAGCTGCGCGCGCATCAGGTACGCGTCTTGGCCGTACGCCATCGGGAAGCGCTTGGCCAGCCGCTCGGCGTCGTCGGAACTGAGCCGGCCGGCGTTGCCGGCGGCGACCAGTTCGGCAGCAGCCTGTTCCAGCTGATCGCCCGACAGCACTTCGCGCAGGAATTGCGCGCGCCGGCGCGGCATGGGAATGTCGCCCAGGATATCGATGACCGCCTGCTCCGAACCGGTGCCGAGGCGCTCGCGTAGCCGGACTGGCGTTGGCTCGTCGCCCCAGAGGTGATCGAAGGCGGCTTTCAGACCGTGTGCGCCGCCCTCGTTGCCCCAGTGGTAGCGCGTCATGCCGTCCGCCGTCGGCGTCCAGAACATGAAGTTCAGGCTGTTTAATGCGATGCTGTAAGCCGCCGCCCCTTCCGGCGTCTGGCCCGCAGGTTTGCCGAACAGGCCGACCGTCAGGTGGCTGAAGCGGTCGGCGCGGGCCGGCAGTCGTGCCATCGCCTCGGCATCAATGGCGACGAGTTCGGGCCGGTAATCTTGACGGGCCTGGTCGAGCAGGCGTTCTTTGGCGGTATGCGGTGCAGACATGCGGTCTCCTCAATGTTACTTATAAGCAAGGATAACCGACAATAATCCCGATTGGACGCCCCCAGCTAGGGAAAACTGCCTGAAAATCGCTCCATTTGTGACAAAAACGCACAAATCAAGTGACAAAATCGTGAAGCATATGACTTTTTGATCGCATATACTTTTCCACAATCCTTCATCTTGTACGACTGCATCCGTGGCAATCCAGGCAATCCTCTTCGACGCTTACGGCACCCTGTTCGACGTGTACTCGATCGGCCGGCTGGCGGACAAGCTGTTTCCCGGCCAGGGCGACGCGCTGGCGGCATTGTGGCGCGCCAAGCAGATCGAATACACGCAATTGCGCACCCTGTGCTCGACCTACAAGCCGTTCTGGGAAGTGACCCAGGATGCGCTGGTGTTCAGCTGCAAAAAGCTGGGGCTCAATCTG
>DATEZO010000100.1:0-5696 GCA_035255485.1 Burkholderiaceae bacterium | reverse complement strand
GAGCATTTTTACAACGCTGAAGAACCTGATCGATGTGCTGAACGCACCAGCGACCGGAGCGGCGGGGCAGGCTAACCTGGCCAACGGGCTGGCCACCGCCAATGGCAATCTCGACCATGCATTGGATAACGTCCTGACGGTACGCGCATCGATTGGCTCGCGGCTCAATGAAATCGACTCTCTCGACAACCTCGGCAGTGATCTGGACCTGCAATATTCCCAAACGCTTTCCGGCTTGCAGGATCTCGATTACGCCAAGGCGATCACGCAGCTGACTCAGCAGCAGACTACGCTGACGGCGGCACAGCAGTCCTTTGTCAAAATCTCGGGACTGTCGCTATTCAACTATATTTGAAATCCACTGCCTGCCTCCAGGACTGCTTATGGCGCAGCATGCGCCAATCCAGCGACTTTTCCTAGTTATTACAGGGAGTATATTGAAAAATGTATGTTCATGCGCAATGAAATGGCGCGCCTTTAAAAATACTGATATCCAGTATCAAAATACTTCCAGGCGCTACCGGATTGGCGGCAAGGTTGCAGTAGTCATTTGCCGGATCATTTCAATCGATTCCTGGAACAGGCGGTTCATCGGTGTGGCGAGATAAGGCAACACAAGCGCGATCATGATGAAGCCGACACTGATCGTCACCGGAAAGCCGATGCCGAAAATATTCAGCTGGGGGGCAGCGCGCGTGAGGATGCCGAGTGCAATGTTGGTAATCAGCAATGCAGCAATGATCGGTAGCGATAACTGAACGCCGGCACTGAAAATACGGCCACCCCATCCAGCAAGCTGTTGCATGCCGCCAAGGCCGAGCGGAGAAGATACAATCGGCAGCGTGTTAAAACTCTCTGCCAGAGTAGAGATCAGCACCAGATGCAGATTGGTCGCCAGATAGATCATCAGTGTCAAAAGCGACAGGAACTGGCTGATTGCGGATGACCGCCCTTGTGATTGCGGATCGAAGAAAGTCGCGAAACCCAATCCCATCGTCATGCCTGAAATTTCGCCGGCCATTTCGACCGCGGCAAAGACAATCCGCATGGCGAAGCCCATTGCCAGGCCGATGACCAGCTGCTGCGCCAGAATCAGCAATCCTGCCAGCGACATCGGATCGGCGGCGGGCAATGCCGGGACGGTCGGCGACACGATCAGCGCAAGCATGATGGCAAGCATGATCTTGATGCGGGCCGGAATGCTGACGTTGCCAAACAGCGGCGCGCTCGAAATCAACCCGAGGATGCGGGTGAGCGGCCAGATGAATGCCGCGATCCATGCATTGAGCTCGGCGCTGGTCAGCGTAATCATCGGTGCAAGGCGTTGTCCGCGGGCGTCAAAATGCCTCGATTATCCGATCAAGCCCGGAATGCCGGTAAACATCTGCCGCATATAATCGAGCATGACGGACAGCATCCAGGGTCCGGCGATGACCATTGCGGCAAAAATCCCGATCAGCTTCGGAATGAATGACAGCGTAGTCTCGTTGATTTGCGTTGCGGCCTGAAAAATGCTGACGATCAGGCCGATCACGAGCGCTACCAGCAGCATCGGCGCGGCAACCATCATGGTAACTTCCATGGCATGGCGGCCAAGGGTCATGACGCTTTCGGGGGTCATTCCATGCTCCTAATAGAAACTCTGGGCCAGGGAGCCGATCAGCAGCTGCCAGCCATCCACGAGTACGAACAGCATCAGCTTGAACGGCAACGACACGATGGAAGGAGATACCATCATCATGCCCATCGACATCAGCACGCTGGCGACCACCATATCGATGATCAGAAACGGAATGAAGATCGCGAAGCCGATCTGAAATGCCGTTTTCAGTTCGCTGGTAATGAATGCGGGAATCAGTACCCGCAGTGGCACATCCTCGGGGCCCTGCAATTGCGGGCCGTTCGCGAGCTTGACATACAGGGCAAGATCCGCCTGCCGGGTCTGCTTCATCATGAAGGCCTTCAACGGCACGGCGCCCTTGTCGAGCGCCTGCATCATGGTGATTTTATTTTCGGAAAGCGGCTGATAGGCATCCGTGTAGACCTTGTCGAATACCGGTCCCATGACAAACAGGGTCAGGAACAGCGCCAGGCCAATCAGTACCTGGTTGGGGGGCGCTGACTGCGTGCCCAATGCCTGCCGCAACAGCGACAGGACAATGATGATGCGAGTAAAGCCCGTCATCATCAGTAGAGCGGCTGGCAGGAAGGTCAGCGCCGTCAACAGCAGCAGCGTTTGCAGGCTCAATGTGTAAGTCTGTCCGCCGCCTGGCGCCGGAACGCTGGAGAACGCCGGCAATCCGGCCTGCTGCGCGGACGCCATGACGGGGACAGTGGCGACGGCAATCGGCAGCACCAGCCATGCTGCCCGCCATATTCCTTTTGTCAATTGATGCGAAACAGGGATGCTGCCGGTGTTGCTGTTGCTGAACGGGTACTCAATTGCCATTGCGCTTCTCGATCGTTTTCTTGAGCCAGGCGGCGAAGTTGGGTGGTGCGGTTGTGCTCTCCGCCGAAGGAGGGCTTTCCTGCCGCGTCATCGTTGCAAGGGCATTGACCTGGCCAGGGGCGACGCCCACCACGATCCATTGATCCGCGACTTCCACCACGATCACGCGCTCACGGCTGCCGACGCTGACACCACCGATAATCCTGATCATGGTACCGGTGGAGGGCTTCATCGCGCCGATGCGCTTGAGCACCCACGCTGCTGCGGCCATCAGGCCGAGCACGACAATCAGTCCGAACAGCACCTGGAGCAGATTGCCGGCTGAAGCGGGACTGGATGCATCCGCAGCACGTCCGGCAAGCGGCAGCCACAGCAATGGCCAGGCGGTGCGCCCGATTGGATTCATCTATTCAGTTTCCTGATGCGTTCGGATGGCGTAATGATGTCGGTCAGGCGAATGCCGAACTTGTCATTCACCACCACGACTTCACCTTGCGCGATCAGGCAGCCGTTGACCAGCACATCCATCGGTTCGCCCGCCATGCCGTCCAGCTCCACCACCGACCCTTGCGCCAGTTGCAGCAGGTTCTTGATCGCAATCTTCGTGCGTCCCAGTTCCACGGTAAGCTGAACCGGGATATCGAGAATGAAATCGATATCGTTATGCGTTTCTGGTCGGCTCCCCGAATTACCGAAATCCTTGAAGACGTCTGCAGGGGCAGCCGGTGGCGCATTGGCTGCGGTGGCGGCTTCGGCCTGTGCCTGCTCGGCGATGGCGGCAGCCCAGTCATCTTCGGCGCTCATCTGGTTGTCGTTGGCATCAGCCATGATTGTCTCCTTGCGTGAATTCGCTGCTACTGGAGGCCAGTAGTTTTTCGACGCGTAATGCGTATTGGCCATTCAGCTTGCCGTAGCTGCATTCCATTACCGGTACGCCGTCTACCTTGGCCGATACGATCTCCGGCACTACGAGCGGGATGATATCGCCTGCCCTCATGTTCAAAATTGCTCCCAACGTTGATTTTGCCGTGCCGAGATCGGCCACCAGTTCCACTTCGGCGGTCTGGATTTGCTGCGTCATCAGGCGGATCCAGCGCTTGTCCATTTCAAGCGTTTCGCCTTGCAGGCTGCTGGTCAGGAGATCGCGGATCGGCTCGATCATCGAGTAGGGCGTGCAGAAATGCATCTCTCCGCTGACCGGGCCGAGTTCCACGGTAAATGTGGTCGACACCACTACTTCGTTCGGCGTTGCGATATTGGCGAACTGGGTATTCATCTCCGACCGGATGTATTCGAACTCGACCGGATACACCGGTTCCCATGACTTTGCGTAGTTTTCGAACACGATGCCGAGAATGCGCTGGATGATGCGCTGCTCGGTCTGCGTGAAGTCACGCCCTTCCACTCGGGTATGGAAACGTCCGTCGCCGCCAAACAGATTGTCGACGATCAGAAATACCAGATTCGGATCGAACACCATCAACGCGGTGCCGCGCAACGGCTTGATATGAATCAGGTTGAGGTTGGTCGGCACCACCAGATTGCGGATGAATTCGCTGTACTTGGAAACGCGCACCGGTCCGATCGATACCTCGGCGCTGCGGTGCAGGAAATTGAACAGACCGATGCGCAAAAGCCGGGCGAAGCGCTCGTTGATGATTTCGAGCGTCGGCATCCGGCCACGGACAATCCGCTCCTGGGTAGCCAGGTTGTAAGGCCGTACTCCCGAACTATCCTCAGGCGCGCTGATCTCGTCCTGATCGCCATTGACACCTTTCAGCAGCGCATCGACTTCTTCCTGGGAGAGGAAATTATCAGCCATGTTTTACTGGATTACGAACGATGTGAAAAACACATTGGATATTTTTTGCGGGGCGGCCCCGGCCGAAAAAGGCTGTTTCACTTGTGCGAGAATTTCTTCCGATAGTTTCTTCTTGCCTTCCACAGAAGAAATTTCAGACGCTTTTTTGCTTGATAGCAGCAGCAACAGCCGGCTGCGCACTTGCGGCATGTACAGCTTGATCAGCTCAACCTGCTCCGGATCGTCCATCTGTAAAGTGAATGACACCTGCAGGAACTGTTCAACGCCCTCGTTTTGCAGGTTGACGGTAAATGCGTCCATCGGAAGAAAGACCGGTAGCTTGGCGGGCTCGTGCTTGGCATGATCCTTGGCGGACTTGGCCGATGCGTCATCGCCATGGCTCATGAAATACCATGCGGCGAAGCCGCCAAGGCCAAGTACGAACAGAGCAATTACAATAATGACAACAAGCTTTTTCCGGGACCGTTTCGCTGGCGGCGCGTCTTCACCCGCCGCGGGAACGGCTTGCAGATTAGTAGCGGCGGCTTTGGGTGTCTGTCTGGAGGCCGATGTAGCCATCTTGCTTCCTCTAATAGGGCTTTAAGGGCATTAAGGATACTAGTTAGCGCATAGGTTCGCGACATTATCAGAAAAAAATGACGGTCCGGATGCGTTGAAAAGATAGAGGAAGACGGCGTATATCCACGTATCCGTTTCAATCTGGATCAGAGCCGGATACCGGAATGGCTGATTGTTTGGTATCCCTGATATGTGCTTGATGGCATTAAATCATTTTTGCGGCAAAAGCGTTATACAAAAGTGTCAACCAGCCCCTGTGCACCTGATGTCGGCCGGCTTTCGATCATCTGAACCGGTGTATCCGTACTGCCGCCATTGAGACCGGCAGCATGGAAGGTTCGGTTATATTGGCTGCCGGCTTCGCTGTTGTGGCCGGGTGTGCCTGCGCCGACGCTGGTTTGTCCCAACTGGATGCCGGCATCCCCCAGCATTTCGCGCAGCTTTGGCATTGCCGCTTCAATCGCTTGCCGCGCTTCCGGTTGCGCGGCGAAGAACGCCGCATCCGCATGCCCATTCGACACGTTCAATACGACTTGCAGTGGACCGAGATCCGGCGGATTCAGCGTAAGGGACGCGCTCTGCTGGTCGCCGGCGACCATCCAGACCACTTTCTGTCCGAGTGCCTGGTCCCACGCTGGAGAACCCACGCGCGGCGCCAGTTTTTCCGTCACCTGGCCGGCCAGCGCATGTGCGCCATTCAGAACCGCCTGCGGTATTGGCGGGGAGATGGCGGGCGTGCTCGGTGATGGCGCTTCCTTTGCTCGTTCCGCATCCAGGCTCGCTGCAAACCCGGCCCTGGCCGACAACGCCGGATCGCCGTTCAGCGGTTTCTCCTGCCGATCCAGGTTGGCAGGCGGTTGCTGCTCG
>DATEZO010000099.1:0-58284 GCA_035255485.1 Burkholderiaceae bacterium | reverse complement strand
AGGGCATCATAAATCTTTGGCATCGCGTTGCGTGGAAACTCTACGTCTACCACGGCGCCGATACACTGAACGATTTTGCCATCAGCCATTTTCGTTCCTTCAAATAGTTAAATTCGTTTCACGCTTTCGCGCTATTAAACCGCAGCCGCACCGGCGACGATCTCGGAGAGTTCTTTGGTAATTGCGGCCTGACGAGTCTTGTTATAGACCAGTTTCAGTTCGCCGATCACATTACCCGCATTGTCACTGGCCGACTTCATCGCCACCATGCGTGCCGACTGCTCGGATGCGATGTTCTCGGCAACTGATTGGTAAATCAGCGCTTCCACATAACGCACCAGCAACTCATCAATCACGACTTTCGCTTCCGGCTCGTAGATGTAATCCCATGCGTGGGCACCTTTGTCGCCTTCGAGCTTTTCAGTTGCCAATGGCAATAGCTGCTCAATGGTCGGCTCTTGCTTCATCGTGTTGATGAACTTGGTGTAACACAGATATACCGCGTCCAATTTGCCGTCCTGATAGGCATCAAGCAGCACCTTTACCGGACCGATCAACTTGTCCAGATGGGCAGTATCGCCGAGTTGAATCGCATGCGATACGACCTTGGTGCCGATACGATTCAGGAAACCAAAGCCCTTGTTGCCGATCGCCGTCGCTTCAATCTTGTAGCCTTTTGCATCCAGCTCCTTGATTTTGCTGGTAACAGCACGCAATACGTTGGTGTTCAAACCGCCGCACAAGCCTTTGTCAGTCGTGACGACGATGAAACCAACCGCTTTTGCGTTGTCCTGTTTGACCAGAAACGGGTGAGTGTATTCCGGATTTGCCTGTGACAAGTTAGCTGCGATATTACGAATCTTGTCACTGTAGGGACGGGCGGCCCGCATCCGGTCTTGCGCCTTGCGCATTTTGGATGCGGCGACCATTTCCATCGCCTTGGTGATCTTCTTCGTATTCTCTACGCTCTTGATCTTGCCGCGTATCTCTTTACCCGCTGCCATGAGGCTTTACTCCTTTAGCGCCGTGATCAGAACGATTTCTTGAAATCGGCAACTGCGGCGGCCAGTGCAGCTTCGCCATCCTTGTCGAGTTGCTTGGTTTCTTCGATTTTCTGCAGCAGCGCAGCATGGCTGGTCTTCATGAAATTATGCAGACCGGATTCGAATGCCAGTACCTGCTTCACCTCGATACTGTCGAAAAAGCCCTTGTTGACGGCAAACAGCGACACGGCCATCAGCGAAATCGGCAACGGCGAATATTGCGCCTGCTTCAGCAGTTCAGTGACGCGCGCGCCCCGATCCAGCTGCTTGCGGGTCGCTTCGTCGAGGTCGGAAGCAAACTGCGCAAACGCAGCCAATTCACGATACTGCGCCAAGTCGGTACGGATACCGCCAGACAGATTCTTGATGACCTTGGTCTGTGCTGCGCCACCGACGCGCGACACCGAGATACCGGCGTTGATCGCGGGACGGATACCGGCGTTGAACAGCGAAGTCTCGAGGAAGATCTGGCCGTCGGTAATCGAAATCACGTTGGTCGGCACGAAGGCGGACACGTCGCCGGCTTGCGTTTCAATGATCGGCAATGCGGTCAGCGAACCGGTCTGGCCCTTGACTGCGCCGTTGGTGAATTTCTCGACATAGTCGGGATTCACGCGGGCAGCGCGCTCCAGCAGGCGGCTGTGCAGGTAGAACACGTCGCCGGGATACGCTTCACGGCCCGGCGGGCGGCGCAGCAGCAGCGACACCTGGCGATACGCGACCGCCTGCTTGGACAGATCATCATAAATGATCAGCGCATCTTCACCGCGATCACGGAAATATTCGCCCATCGCGCAACCGGAATAGGCCGACACGTATTGCATCGCGGCGGATTCGGCTGCGGTCGCAGCAACCACGATGGTGTAATCCATTGCGCCGTGCTGTTCCAGCGCGCGCACCACGTTCTTGACGGACGAAGCCTTCTGGCCGATCGCGACGTAGATGCAGGTCATGTTCTGACCTTTTTGATTGATGATCGCGTCAATCGCCACGGCCGACTTGCCGGTCTGGCGATCGCCAATGATCAATTCACGCTGGCCGCGGCCAATCGGCACCATCGAGTCGATCGACTTCAGGCCGGTTTGCATCGGTTGCGATACGGATTGACGGGCGATCACGCCCGGCGCGATTTTTTCGATCGGAGCAGACAGTTTGGCATTGATTGCGCCCTTGCCATCGATCGGCTGACCCAGTGCATTGACCACGCGGCCTTTGAGTTCCGGGCCGATCGGCACTTCCAGGATGCGGCCGGTGCACTTGACGGTATCGCCTTCGGAAATGTGTTCGTATTCACCCAGGATAACGGCGCCGACGGAGTCGCGCTCGAGATTCAGTGCGAGGCCGAACGTGTTGCCTGGAAATTCCAGCATCTCGCCTTGCATCGCGTCAGACAGACCATGGATGCGGACGATGCCGTCGGTCACGGAAATCACCGTGCCCTGATTGCGAATTTCGGCGGTGTCGCCAAGGCCTTGAATCCGGCTCTTGATCAGTTCGCTGATTTCAGACGGGTTGAGTTGCATGTTAACTCCTAATTTGTTGGGAAAAGAGCACCGCTAGCGCCGTACTCTTTTCCGCATCTGGTTGGTCGAGGACAAAGTGAAAGCGTCATTACGCTCGACCTTGTCCCGCGATACCTCACTCGATATCTTTTCTCTGCTTACGCCGCCAGGGCAACGTGCATCTGCTGCAGCTTGGCGCGCACCGAAGTGTCGAGCACCTCGTCGCCAACCAGTACACGCACGCCGCCGATCAGCGCCGGATCAACTGTTACCGACGGATTGAGCTTGCGGTCGAATTTCTTTTCCAGCGTCTCAGTCAACTCCTTCACTTGCGCATCCGAGAGTGCAAACGCGCTTGTGATTTCCGCATCCGCGGCGCCTTCCTGCGCATTTTTCAATGCGTGGAATTGCGCGCCGATTTCCGGCAACAGCGTCAGGCGGCCATTCTGGACCAGCATGCCGACGAAGTTCCTGGCTTCTGCGTTGAGAGGTGATTTCAGCACGGACAAAAAGGTATCGCCGATTTGCTGATCCGATACCTTGGGATTGTCAGCCAGTGCCTTGACGTCGGGCAGGGCTGCAACTTGCGCCATCTCGGAAACGAGATCCGACCAGGCCGCGAGGCTGGTCGATCCATTGCCGGACTTGGCTACACGAAACAGCGCTTCTGCGTAAGGACGGGCAATCGTTGCGATTTCTGCCATGATTACAGCTCTGTCTTCAGTTGACCCAACAAGTCAGCGTGCGCCGCTGCATTGATTTCGCGCTTCAGTATCTGTTCGGCGCCTTTGACCGCGAGGGTCGCTACTTCGCCGCGCAGTGCTTCACGCGCCTTGGTCACTTGTTGATCCGCATCGGCTTTGGCGGCGGCAATGATGCGCGCAGCTTCTTCAGAGGCGGTTTTCTTGGCTTCTTCGATAATGCCCTGGGCGCGCTTTTCAGCGTCGCCGATGCGCTTCTGGCCTTCGTCACGAGCGCCAGCCAGTTCAGCCTGCACGCGCTTTTCAGCAGCAGCCATCTCTGCCTTGCCACGATCTGCAGCAGCCAAACCGTCCGCAATCTTCCCTGCGCGCTCGTCGAGCGCTTTCATCAGCGGCGGCCACACGAATTTCATCGTGAACACCGCCAGGATGAAGAAGACCACGAACTGCGCAATCAATGTTGCATTTAAGTTCACGGTATTTTCCTTCTCAGAATAGCGTGTACCAGACCCTTTACCTGCTTGAAAGTCCGGCGGAATGAGAATAGGGGATTAGCCCTGGAACGGATTTGCAAACGCAAACATCATCGCGATACCAACACCAATCAGGAACGCCGCATCAATCAGACCTGCCAGCAGGAACATCTTGGTTTGCAGTGTGTTCATCAATTCAGGTTGACGAGCCGATGCCTCGATATACTTGCCACCCATGATACCGATACCGATACATGCGCCGATGGCGCCCAGACCGATGATCAAACCGCAAGCCAATGCAACGAGAGCGACGTTAGTCATGAAAACTCCTTAGATAGTCAAAGTCAAAAAATTAAAAAACCAAAACCTGCAATACAACAAAACCTTAAATTCTGCATTGCGGGACAGAGTTTAGCGAAGCGTACTCCGTCCCCAACATGAATGTATCAGTGCCCTTCATGCGCCTGGCCGATGTACACCAGGGTCAGCATCATGAAAATAAACGCCTGCAGCAATACGATCAGGATATGGAAGATTGCCCATACCGTACCGGCCACCACATGCATGCCGAAGCCCCACCAGGTCGCGGTAGAACCAAGCAGCGCGATCAGCAGGAATATCAACTCGCCGGCATACATGTTGCCGAAAAGTCGCATGCCGAGCGATACTGTTTTGGCGACAAATTCGATGATGTTCAAGCCCAGGTTTGGAATCCACAGCGCCGGATGCGCGCCGAACGGGGCGCAGAACAATTCGTGCACGAAACCGCCCAGACCCTTGATCTTGATGTTGTAGAAAATCATCAGCGCAAATACACCGAGCGACATGCCGAGCGTGCCATTCAAGTCGGCGGTCGGAACCACGCGCAGGTATGCATGCTCATTCCCGGTCATGCGGAACAGCCAGGAAAACAGATCGACCGGCAGGAAGTCCATCGAATTCATCAGGACGACCCAGACAAATACGGTTAGTGCCAGCGGTGCAATGAAGGCGCGGTTGCCATGCACGATGGCCTTGGACTGGTCTTCGACCAGTTCGACCACCATCTCGACCAATGCCTGGAATCGGCCCGGCACGCCGGACGTGGCGCGACTCGCCGCCTTCCACATGAAGAAGCAACCAAGCACGCCCGTCACGATGGACCAGAGCATTGTGTCCATATTAATGATGGAAAAATCGATGATCTTTCCCTGATGCGTCGTTGAAAAATGCGTCAGGTGATGAACGATATATTCCGAAGCGGTAGGAGCGTGTTCGGCGGCGCCGTGCGCCGCCTCTGCAGCCAGTTCAGTTGCCATGTCAGTGCCTAAATAATAAGATGATGTAACTTTTCAGTGCCACGATGAACCCGGCGATCAGCGCCAGCCAGTTCAAATCGCGGTACAGCCAGGCGATTGCGCCCAATAACGCAACCGTCAATGCAATCTTGATAAACTCTCCGATGAAAAACGACATCGGGTTTGCGTTTGGTTTTTGCACATTGACAAATAAACGCAGCGCAAACAAGCCATTCGGCAGCACACAGCACAAACCTCCCAGCAGCGCGGATAGCAGTGCTGGCAGTCCACCCAGCAATCCAGCGATCGCGGCGACGACAACCGAGGCCGCCAGTTGCAAAAGGACGATGCGCAGCATTCTTGTCCTCAGTCATGCGACCAGAGGCTTCCCTTGTGGGTAGCGCCGGTGTCGGCCATGGTGAAATCCGTAGGAATGGTTCTGTGAAGCCACGGGATTATAAGGGTTTTCCACAACAACCGTCAAACAGTTGCTGCAACGCATAGCAGACAATGCCGAATGGCTTTATCGAGGTGAGCACCCTGGAAAGGCGGTCAAGCGGCGCTTTTGCGGGTAATCAGGAAGGTGGTCTGGATTCAGCCTGTTTCCATTACGCAACAGCTTGATAAATCATTCATCCAGTGTTGCCCTTGCGGCCAGTCCGCCAGGCCGCTGTCGGCATTGACATGACCGCGTGGCCCGATATCCTGGAAGCAGGCATTCCAATCGGCGGCCCAGGCCTGCGCCCTTGGCAATTGGCACCACGGATCATCTGATGAGGCGACGACGATGGCCTTGAATGGCAATACGATGCGCGGCATCGGTCCGAAACCGCTGGCAAGCCCGGAGAAGTCGGCGCGTTCGACATCCGGCGGCGCAACCAGCAATGCGCCCCGGACCTTTCCTGCATGGGGCGCGCCACGGCACTCGGCTGCCCACCATGCGGCCGTTGCACAGCCAAGGCTATGCGCAGCCAGGATAACCGTCCCGTCGGCGGCCGCAATCGCCGCATCGAGCGCCGCCACCCAATCGCACCGATTCGGCCGCTCCCAGTTCTTTTGCTGTACGCGCCGGGCATTGGGCAGCGCGGCTTGCCATAGGGTTTGCCAATGGCCCGGACCTGAATTGTAGAGACCGGGCAGGATCAATATTGCAGGAGCCATGCTTGCCGCTTGCCGTCCTTGATTGCGGGCGTGCATCAGGCACGCAATTTTGCCATCAGTTCATCCAGTACATCGAGATCGGCGAAATCGATGACGAGCTGACCTTTGTGTCTTGCGCCGAGCTTGATCGTGACTTGCGTGGCCAAGGCATCCGACAACTCCTCTTCCAGCCGCACGATGTCACGCGGCTTTTCCTTGCCGGCACGTGGCTTGTCCGAAGCCTGCTCGGCGGTCGCGCGCGTCACCAGCTTTTCCGCTTCCCGCACGGACATGCGTTTGGAGACGACCTGGTTCGCCAGCGTAATCTGCATGGCCGCGTCCACTGCGAGCAGGGACCGCGCGTGCCCCATGTCGATGTCGCCCGCCATCAGCATGGTCTGGACCGGCTTGGCCAGGTTCAGCAGGCGCAGCAGGTTGGACACTGCGCTGCGCGAGCGCCCGACCGCGCTGGCCGCCTGCTCGTGCGTAAAATTGAAATCGGTAATCAGGCGATGAATGCCTTGCGCTTCTTCCAGCGGATTCAGGTCTTCCCGCTGGATATTCTCGATCAGCGCCATCGCGGCGGCAGCCTGGTCGTCGACATCCTTGACCAATACCGGCACGTCGGTCAGGCCGGCGATTTGCGCGGCACGGAAGCGGCGTTCGCCGGCGATGATTTCATACCTGTCGACGCCGTTGTGCCCGACCGGGCGCACCAGGATCGGCTGCATCAAGCCCTGCGCCCGGATCGACGCCGCCAACTCGTTCAATGCGCCTTCGTCCATGCGCGTGCGCGGCTGGTATTTGCCGGTCTGCAGTTGCGTTACCGATAGCGTCGTCGGCGCGCCGGACACACCTTGCTCGGTCTCGGCCATGTCGGACGATCCGCCCAGCAATGCTTCGAGGCCGCGGCCCAGGCCTTTTGGTTTTTTCGTGACCATGATGATGCCTACCTTACGAGAATATGCTGACGCCGGGTCATCGGAAAACATCCTGAAAACCCGGCAACACAGTGACAAGATTTCTAAAGTTCCTTGATTCGCGCCACCATTTCCGCACCGAATGCAATATACGCTTGCGCGCCCTTCGATGACGGATCGAACACCACGCCCGGCATGCCGTAGGACGGCGCTTCCGCCAGCCTGACATTGCGCGGAATGATGGTCTTGAATACTTTGTCGCCGAAGTGCTGTTCCAGCTGCGCCGAGACCTGCTGCGACAAGGTCATGCGCGGATCGAACATGACACGCAGCAAACCGATGATTTTCAGGTCGGTGTTCAGCTTCGCGTGCACCTTCTTGATGGTGTTGACCAGATCCGACAGGCCTTCCAGCGCATAGTATTCACACTGCATCGGGATGATGACACCGTGTGCTGCGCACAAGCCGTTCAGGGTCAGCATCGACAGCGCCGGAGGACAATCGATCAGCATGAAATCGTAGTCATCATCGACTGTGGCCAACGCCTGTTTCAGGCGCTTTTCACGGTGATCGAGTTCGACCATCTCGACTTCGGCGCCGGCCAGTTCCCGGTTCGCCGGCAGTATGTCGAATTTCCCGGTTTCGGAAGTCGTGCGCGCAACACTTGCCTCGGCCATGCCGAGCAGGACTTCATACACCGATGCGACGAGTGTCGATTTATTGATGCCGGCGCCCATGGTCGCATTGCCTTGCGGATCGAGATCGATCAACAGTACGCGCTGTCCAAGCTGTGCAAGGCCGGCGGCAAGATTGACGGCGGTAGTGGTCTTGCCGACGCCGCCTTTTTGATTGGCGACACAAAAGATTTTGGCCATGTTTTAGTTGGTTGTCAGTTTGATGCCAAAGCCGATCAGAAAAACGCCCGCCGCCTTCGAGGCAAAGGCGGCGATGCGGCGATTGCGCGCCAGGCGTCTTGCAGCAGCATTGCCGGCCAATGCCAGCAAGCTTCCGTAAACCAGCGTACAGGTTGAAATGATTACGCCCATGGCGGCGAACGTCACGCCGCCGCGATGCATCACCGGATCGATGAACAACGGAAAAAACGCCATGTAAAACACGATCGCTTTCGGGTTGATGAGCGTGACCAGAAAGCCGCGCCGGAAGTCGGCCGCCTGCGAAAAGGGCACGACAGCGCCGCCCTGCCCGCTTTTCGCCAACAGCAGCCTGCCGCCCAGATAGGCAAGATAGGCCGCGCCCAGATACTGCATGCCCTTGAACAGCAGCGGATTCGCCTGCAGCAATGCGGCAACGCCAAGCGCAGCCAGCAGCATCAGCACCGCGTCGCCCAGCATCAGCCCGGCCAGTGCGGCGAAGCCGCCACGCAGGCCGCGCTGGCTGGCGCAAGTGAGCACACAAAAGGTGCCGGGGCCGGGTAGCATCAGGAACACGATCACCGCGGCGATCAATTGCCATACGTCGGCGATACCGAGCGAATGGAAGAAGACTTGCAATGTCATGTTGCCTCTCTTTCAACAAAAACCAGATGGCGTTCGGCGTTCAGGTGCGGCACCCGCAACGCGCATACTTTGGCCATGCGCCATCCTGGTGGCAGGCGCGTGATCTCATCCTGCGGCAGCACGCCCTTCAGTGCAATAAAACGCCCTCCCTCTTGCAGCAAATGCCCGGACCAGCTGACGAAATCGGTCAGCTCGGCGAATGCGCGCGAGGTGATCACATCGAACTGGTGCGGTACTTGCAACTGCTCGACCCGGGCCGTATGCACCGTGACGTTCGCCAGGCCGAGTTCCGCCTTTACCTGTGTCAGGAACGCTGTCTTCTTGCGCACGGTATCGACCATCGACACCTGCATGTCAGGACGCGCTATCGCCAGCACCATGCCGGGCAAGCCGCCGCCGGCGCCGACATCCAGGATATTGTGCGCATCGGCGAACGCGGGCACTGCGGCCAGCGCATCGAGCAGATGCTGCGTCACCATCTGGACCGGATCGCGCACCGCGGTCAGGTTGTACACAGCGTTCCATTTTGCCAGCAGCGCGAGATAGTCGATCAATTGCGCGATCTGGTGCTGATCCAGATCGAGCGGTAGTGTGCGTACGCCATCGGTCAGCGTGGCAGTCAGCGCGGTGCGGTCGAATCCGGTCATCCCCTGCCCTTACGCCAGCACATCCGGCCGCACCGATGCAAACTCCTTGAAGCCGCCCTTTTTCAAGTGCACCAGCAACAGTGAAATCGCGGCTGGCGTGACGCCGGCAATCCGCGACGCCTGTCCCAGCGTTTCCGGCCGATGCTTGTCCAGCTTTTGCCGCACCTCGATCGACAACGCCTTGACTTCCAGGTAATCCAGGCTGGCCGGCAGCTTCAGGTTTTCGTGATATTCGTGCCGTTCGACTTCGCGCATCTGGCGCTCGATGTAACCGGCGTACTTCAGCTGGATCTCTACCTGCTCCGTGATGACATCGTCCTGCAGGCCCGGCCCAGCCAGGTCCTGGCCATCGATTCCCTTCAGGCTCATCAGAACGTCATAACGCACGTTCGGCCGGCGCAACAAGTCGGCAAGCGCATACTCTCGCTCTATCGCTTTGCCAAAGACACGTTCTGCCTCAGCCTCGGCCAGGATACGCGGACTGACCCAGGTCGATTTCAGGCGTTCCAGTTCGCGCGCGACTGCTTCGCGTTTTTGCTCGAACAGGGCCCATTGCGCATCGCCGACGCAGCCAAGCTTGCGCCCGATCTCGGTCAGGCGCATGTCGGCATTGTCTTCGCGCAGAGAAAGCCGGTATTCGGCGCGACTGGTAAACATGCGGTACGGCTCCTGCACGCCCTGCGTGATCAAATCGTCGACCAGCACGCCGAGGTAGGCTTCGTCGCGGCGCGGCGTCCACGCTTCGCGCCCTTGCGTTTGCAGTGCGGCATTGATGCCAGCCAGCATGCCTTGCGCCGCCGCTTCTTCATAGCCGGTAGTACCATTGATCTGACCGGCGAAAAACAAGCCCTGGATTACTTTGGTTTCGAGTGAGGCCTTCAAGCCGCGCGGATCGAAATAATCGTATTCGATTGCGTAGCCAGGTCGCAGGATATGCGCGCGTTCCAGGCCACGCATCGATTGCACCAATGCCAGTTGCACATCAAACGGCAAGCTGGTCGAAATCCCGTTCGGATAGAACTCGTTGGTGGTCAAGCCTTCCGGCTCCAGGAATATCTGGTGCGAATCCTTGCCGGCGAAGCGATGGATCTTGTCTTCGATCGATGGGCAATAACGCGGCCCGACGCCCTCGATCACGCCGGTGTACATCGGACTGCGGTCGAGGCCGGCGCGGATGATGTCATGGGTACGCTGACTGGTATGCGTAATCCAGCACGGCAACTGTTTCGGATGCAGCGCCGCCGATCCCATTACGGAAAAAACCGGAATCGGATCAAGATCGCCCGGTTGTTCCTGCATCACCGAAAAATCAATGCTGCGGCCATCGATGCGCGGTGGCGTACCGGTTTTCAGCCGACCTTGCGGCAGCTTCAATTCCTTCAGGCGTGCCGACAAAGAAATGGCGGGCGGATCACCCGCACGCCCGGCTGCATAGTTATTCAGCCCGACATGTATCTTGCCATCCAGAAATGTGCCTGCCGTCAACACGACTGTCCGACCACGAAAGCGGATTCCCACTTGCGTTACCGCACCAATGACACGATTACCTTCCACCAGCAAATCATCGACCGCTTGCTGGAACAACCACAGGTTCGGCTGATTTTCCAGCCGCGAGCGGATCGCCTGCTTGTACAGAAGGCGATCCGCTTGTGCACGCGTGGCGCGCACCGCCGGCCCTTTGGACGAATTCAGAATGCGAAACTGGATGCCCGCCTCATCCGTCGCAATCGCCATTGCACCGCCCATGGCATCCACTTCCTTTACCAGATGCCCTTTGCCGATACCGCCAATTGACGGATTGCACGACATTTGCCCAAGCGTTTCGATATTGTGTGTAAGCAACAATGTTCTCTGCCCCATACGCGCGGAAGCGAGCGCCGCCTCTGTGCCGGCATGACCGCCGCCGACAACAATGACATCGAATTCTGTAGGATAAAACATGATGCGCCTCGATCTGAGGAAAGCGTAAATGCTGGAAATTTGCAAGACAGAGCCGAGATTATAGGCTTGCTTCGCCCTGTTCGCTATTCTGATTGCAGCGCATGGCAATTTGTTTCACGTGGAACACTCTTCACGCAAACCCGCTTTCCCTACGACATGTTCCACGTGAAACAATAAGCGGGGATATTATTTGAGAAAGGCGTCATAGCCGGTTTTCAAGATCAGCAGCGACACGACAATCAAAAATACTTTGCGCACAAACCCGCTGCCATGCCGAATGGCCAGTCTGCTGCCGATCAAGGATCCGGTCACGTTACAAAGTGCCATCAGTAATCCGATTTGCCATAATAAATGCCCGCTATAACCGAACCAGAAGAGTGCTGACAGATTGCATGCGACATTGACCACCTTGGCCACTGCCGATGCACTCAGAAAATCAAATCCAAAGAACCGCACAAACAGAAATACCAGAAAACTGCCAGTGCCCGGACCGAAAAAGCCATCGTAAAATCCGATGCAGCCCCCTACCCCGATGGCAATCATTTTTTCAGTGATGCCGCCATGCCGGGGTGCATGCACGCTACCGAAATCCTTGCGTTTCAGTGTGTATAAGACAACCGCAATCAGGATGAATGGCAACAGCTTCCGGATAAAATCAGCGGGTATCCGCGTCACCGTATAGGCGCCGAAAAAGGCAAATACAAATGCCGTCATCGCTGCCGGCGCCGCGGCACTCCATTGCAAGCGGACGCGGCGTGAAAAATTGACTGCCGCTGCGGCAGTGCCCCACACTCCTGCCAGTTTGCTGGTACCGAGCAATGTTGCCGGCATGACGTTTGGCAATACGGAAAACAACGCTGGCGTTTGAATCAAACCACCCCCGCCTACCACTGCATCGATTGCTCCCGCCAGTAACGCAGCCATGCCGAGAATCAGATAATCAGCCATTGCCATTACCGCTGGAAATGGCAACCGAAAAAGGCAAAAAGACGTCTTGGCTTAGGGTAATGGTCATGGAAATAAAGTTGCCGCTATCGTTGCCGACAGGGAAAAGCTGAACATGCGCTCGGCTAAAACCGTATTTTACCTCCGAGTAACATGCAGAGACAGCCAGAGACAGTCAATGCGTGCGCACGGTATTGCTACAATAAGAGCCGCAGTAGAAATGATGTGCCTGTTTTGCTGGTAATCGCGGCCGCCGCCATCCCGCCACGATCACCAACACGCACAAGGTGTTCTTGTGCACGCCCAGGAAAAAAGGAGAAGTCATGCATTATTCCGCACCGTTCACTTTCAGCACCGTACCGAATATCGTCAGCGAGGCCGGCGCTGCACAGCGGCTCGGCACATTCGTGACCCAGCATTTCCCGTCGGCGCGTCATGTGCTGCTGGTGACCGATAGCGGCTTCCTGAAAACCGGCTTGGTCGAGGCGCCCATCGCCAGCCTGCGTGCAGCGAATCTGTCGGTCAGCATCTGTTCCGATGTAGTGGCGGACCCACCGGAAGCAGTCGTATTGCGGGCAGCAGCCGACGCGCGTGAACGCGGTATCGATTTAGTCATCGGCCTGGGCGGCGGCAGTTCGATGGATGTCGCCAAGCTGATTGCGGTACTGGTCGGCAGCGACCAGGAACTGCAAACCATGTATGGCATCGGCAATGTCAAAGGCGGCCGCCTGCCCTTGATCCTGATGCCGACCACCGCCGGCACCGGCTCCGAAGTGACGCCCATCTCGATCGTCACCACCGGCGCGACCACCAAGATGGGCGTGGTATCGCCGCAGTTGTACGCCGATCTGGCCATTCTCGATGCGCAACTGACGCTCGGCCTGCCGCCCAGGGTGACCGCCGCCACGGGCATCGATGCGATGGTGCATGCAATCGAGGCTTACACCACCCGGCATAAAAAGAATCCGCTGTCCGACATGCTGGCGCGCGAAGCATTGGTCTTGCTCTCGAATAATCTGGTTGCCGCCTGCACGGATGGCAGCAATCTGGCGGCGCGCCAGGCCATGCTGCTGGGCGCCATGCTGGCCGGACAATCGTTTGCCAATGCGCCCTGCGCTGCCGTGCATGCGCTGGCTTATCCGATCGGCGGTATTTTCCACGTACCGCACGGCTTGTCGAATGCGCTGGTGCTACCACATGTACTGCGCTTCAATGCCTCGCATGCCGCTCCGCTCTATGCAGAACTGGCCCGCATCGTTGCGCCGCAGGCAAGCGGCAGCGAAGAAGCGCTGGCACAGGCGCTCATCGTCGCCATGGAACAGATCGCAGCCCGCGTCGGCATCGAAACGCAATTGCGCCAGGTCGGGATCGCCGAATCCGACCTGGATCGCCTGGCCGACGACGCCATGCTGCAGACCCGCCTGCTGACCAATAATCCGCGCGAACTGAGCCGTGCCGACGCACGCGCAATTTACGCCGCGGCACTGTAAGCGAGCCCGATTGGTTGCGCAGGATCAAATGGGCCTTTCAATATACTGAATCGTGTATATTGAGAGGCCCGCGAAAACATTGCGCGATTGCATATATTTTTACCTATACCCCCCTACAATCACGCGATCACACAATAAAATCCAATCCTGGAAGCGTTTTTCGACTTGTCGTTCCGGCGCAAGTCCGCAGGAATCCCGGGTTGCCGCAGGCGACATTGCCAATGTAAACCGCCTGGTTTCAGCACGGCTCTGCCGGGTACGGCAACTCGATCACGAATTCCGCGCCGCCGGTGCTGGCATTGCGCGCATACAGCTTGCCACCGTGTTGTTCAATGATGCCGTAGCTGATGGACAGGCCGAGGCCGGTACCTTTGCCGACCGGCTTGGTAGTGAAAAACGGATCGAAAATTTGCGATAGGTATTCTGCAGCGATACCGGGGCCGTTATCGCGCAGCAGCAGCGACAGATGCTGCTTGTCCTGGCAGGCCGAGATCCATAGCTCCGGCTGCGCCACATGTGCCGCCACCGTGGCGTCGTAGGCGTTCTGGACCAGGTTCATCAGCACCTGCAGCAACTGCCCGGCGTTGCCGGTCACGCGCAATGCCTGATCGGCATGCCAATGCACGGCAAATTCCGGCGCGGTGCCCTTCTTCACCCAATGGACCGCGCGCTGTACCACGGCGTTCAGATCGACCGTGGTCTTCTCTTCGCGATCCACCACCGAGAAGCGCTTCAAGCCGCTGACAATGTCGGCGGTACGCTGCGCGCCTTCGATGGTGCCGTCGATCAGCGAAGGCAGGTCGTCCAGGATGCGGTCGATGCGCAGGCTCTGGCGCAGTTCATCCACTTCATGGTGCGCCTGTCCTTGATGCAAGGCAGCGACATAGGTCGCGAGCCGTTCGCTGTAGCGCTTCAACGCATGCACATTGCCGAGCACGAAGCTGATCGGATTGTTCAACTCATGCGCGACACCAGCCACGAGGCGGCCGAGCGAGGCCATTTTTTCCGCGTGCAGCAGTTGCCGTTGCGTGCGCTTGAGCGCTTCATGCGTCTCGCGCAATTCGTGATAGGCACGCTTCAATTCACCCATCGGGCGGCCGACGAACACGTAGCCGACACGCTTGCCGCTGCTATCGATGCGCGGCGTGCAATTGACGTCGACCGGCACCGCGCCATGGTCTGCATGCACCATGCTGAGTTCAGCGACTTCGCAGATGCGCTGCGGGTCCGCCTGTTCAATCACCTTGCGCACACGTGCGGCGCTCTCCTCGTCGGCCAGCAGCCGGTAGATCGGCATGCCGTGCAGCGCCGCTTCGCCGATGCCGACCAGCTCGCGCAATGCCGCGTTGGTTTCTTCGATCTCGCCCGACTGGTTGCAGGCGATCAGCACGTCCGACATGGCGGACAGCAGGCTGAAAATGAAGCGTTGCGAGCGTTCGAGCGCCTCGTTCTTTTCCTCCAGCGCAATCTCATCGCGTACAAGCTGGGAATACACTTCGTCCATCTTCTGGATCACGTCGACCCAGGTGGCCTCATCGACCCCTTCGATCGGCGGCTGGCTCGGCAGCGCGCCAATGCGGGAGCCCGGGGGCGAACTGGTTTTCGATCTGCGCGGCGGCATGTCGTTGTTTCCGGAATAGGGGCAGATTGATATCAATGCACAGTACAGACCATGCAGGGATCGAAGGAGCGCACGATGTGCTGCACCGCCACCGGCGACTCCTCGCCGGCGCGCACCGGCGCACCGACCAAAGCCGCTTCCAGTGCGCCGGACACGCCGTGCGCATCGCGCGGCGAAAAATTCCAGGAGGTCGGTGCGATGATCTGGTAATTCGCGATCTTTCCATCGCGGATCGCGATCCAGTGGCCGAGGCTGCCGCGCGCGGCTTCGGTCAGGCCCATGCCGTTCGCATGCTCGGGCAGCGGCGCCTCGGCAAAATACGGCTCCGCATCGCGCACCGCGCCCAGCCAGCGTTCCATCTCCGGCACCACCAGCGCCAGCTCCAGCAGGCGCGCCAGCACCCGCGTATAGACCGAACCGCCGCAACGCGCGACGGCATCACGCATCAGCGGATGGCCGTTCACCAGCTGGCGCGCCAGCGCGCCGGTCTCCAGCACACGGCCGGCGAGCCGGGGCGCCTTGTTCCAGGTATAGGCGCCGGCTTTGTCCGGCGCGGGCAAGGTCAGTCCCTGCTGCGGATGGCGTGGGCCACCCTGATCCGACAGCCAGGCATGGGTCGCGTCTTCCCGGATCGCCGCCGGATCGAACGGCATCCGCTCCTGCCGTGCGGCATCCCAGACACCGTCGGCGAAGGCCAGGCTGCCGTCGTGCCCGGGATAGGCGCCATGCGACAGATACAGTCCCGGTCCCGGGCCCAGCGTGTCGAGCCCGGTCGCTTGCGCGATGGTCAGGAACAGCCGCAAGTCGCCATCGTCCGGAGCCTTTTCCGCATGCCATGCGCGCAGTGCGACTTCGCTGTCGAGCGCGGCGATCTGTTCCAGCGGCGCGGCAAACAGCGTGCGTTCCAGGAAGGCGCGGAATTCGCGAATCCGCATCAGCAGCAGAATGCGCTCGGCGGCATCGATGGCGCGCGACGAACCGCCGGGATGGATGGCGTGCGTATGCGGCCACTTTCCACCGAGCGTTCCCAGCAGGCCAAACCAGCGCTGGCGCGCGGCGACCGCCTGCCGCGCATGCGCGCCTTGCTGCGCGGCGAAACGTTGCCGTACCTGCTCGTGCCAGCGCATGCCGGCGTACACGGGGCGCGCGAAATCGGGCATGAAGAACAGGTAGAAATGGGCCAGATGATCGGCCAGGTTTTCGGTCGCCAGCATCAGGCTGGTGACGATCGCGCCGTTGGGCGGCGGCGTCACGTGCATGGCATCGGCCAGCGCGCGCGCCGCGGCCACCGACTGCGAGACCGAGCAGATGCCGCAGATGCGCGGCACATACACCATCGCATCGAACGGATGCTTCTGCTGCAGGATTTGCTCGAAGCCGCGATACATCGGCGCATTCACCCGGGCCGAGCGCACTTGGCCGTCGAACACGTCCAGTTGCACTTCGAGATCGCCCTCGACGCGATTGAAAGGGCCGACGATCAGGCGTGACATGGCATTCTCACTTCAACCGCGTCTTGCGAATCGCGGGCGTAACGACGGGATGATCGGCCCGGGCATTGTCGCGCACGCGTTTTGGGGTGGCCGATTTCGATAGCGACGACAGCGCGACGAACCATGCCTTCGGCATATCGGCCGGCAGCCCGATCGGAATGCCGGCGATCTTGGGCGTCAGGTGGAACGGATGGCCGGGTTCCTCGAATCCCGGTTCGGTGCAGCTGATGCATGCATAGCCGCCGCGCAGGCACGAGCCCTCGCCGTTCCACAGGCGGGTGCTGCAATCGGCATGGGCCTGGGTGCCCTTGCAGCCCATGTTCTCCATCAGGCAGCCGAGGTCGGACGGCTTGGCAGCACTGGCCTTGAATTCATAAAACTCGTTGCGGGTGCAGCCGTGATGCACCAGCCGGTCGGCATAGAAGCGCGGCCGGCCGACGGCATCGATGTCGGCCGCGCCGAACTGGCCGGCCGCAAGCGCCATCAGGGTGCCCACGACCCAGTGCGGATGGATCGGGCAACCGGCGATATTGATGACCGGCAGGCCGGAACGCGCCCGATAGTGTGCGCCCAGAAGCCCGCCGGGCTGGTCGCCTTCATATTGCAGGCCGCAGGCATCGGTCGGATTGCAGCCGCCGGCCGTGATACCGCCGTAGGCGGCGCAACTGCCGACCGCGATCGTGTGGTCGGCCAGCGCGGCCAGCTCGCGCACCCATTCCATCATCGGCGTCGCGCTGCCGGCCAGCATGTGGAAACGCCCGCTGCCGCCCGGCCCGCGCAACAGCGCGCCTTCCACGCACAACGCATCCAGGCGTATCTTGCCGTCGCGGCAGGCGTGCAGAATGGCCAAGGCATCGGCCCCGCTTTCCAGCGACAGCGACGGATGCCACAGCAGGTTGACGCCGGCATCGCCCAGCATGGCGAAGAAATCGGTCGTATCGGCGCACAGCAGCGACATGGTGCAACCGCCGCAACCGCCGGACTGCAGCCACAGTACGTTGAAGGCGGAACGTTTTGGCGCGGTATCGGATCGTGTCATTTTTCTTCCAGGCCGAAACGCACCAGCTTGCTGCGCAAGCCGACCCGCGACAGGCCAAGCTCTTTGGAGGCATGGGTCTTGTTCCAGCGGGTACGCAGCAAGGTCTCTTTCAGGATCACCGCTTCAATCGCATCCAGCCGCTCCTGCAAGGTGCCGGACTGCGGAATGCCGCCGTGTCCCGCCGCGCGCGCGCCGGTCAGCGCCGCCGTGCCGGGCTGGCCTTGCAGTACCTTGCTGGAAAATGCGCGGGCGCCGATTTCGGCGTTTTCCGTCAGCGCCACCGCGCGATAGATCTCATTGCGCAATTCGCGGATATTGCCAGGCCACGGATAGCCGATCAGGCTGGCGATCGCTTGCGCTGCGAATTGCATGGCGGAGCGCCCCAGTTCGCGCGCCGCCTGCTGCAGCAGCGCATCGGCGATCGGTGGAATGTCGCCCGGGCGCTCGCGCAGCGGCGGCATGGTCAGCGTCATCCCGGCCAGCCGGTAATACAGATCCTGGCGAAATTTTCCTGCGCGTACGTCCTGTTCCAGCTCGCGATGGGTGGCGGCGATCACGCGCACGTTGACCGGGATGGCGCGCGTCGCGCCGACCGGACGTACTTCACCTTCCTGCAACACGCGCAACAGCTTGACCTGGAAGCCGGGCGAGGTATCGCCGATTTCATCCAGAAACACCGTGCCGCCGTCGGCGCGCTGAAACAGGCCGACATGGTCCTCATATGCGCCGGTAAACGCACCGCGCTTGTGACCGAACAGTTCCGACTCCAGCAGCGTTTCCGAGATCGCCGCGCAGTTTTCCATTACGAAGGCGCGCAAGGCGCGCGGGCTTGCATAGTGCATGGCGCGCGCCAGCAATTCCTTGCCGCTGCCCGATTCACCCAGCACCAGCACCGGCAGATCGTAGCGCGCAATGCGCGCAGCCAGTTCGCATACGTCATCCATCGGGCTGCCGGGCGCGCGCACGATGCGGTTGAAACCGAACGCCTCCTGCGCGCGCGCCTGCTTTTCCGCGGTGCGCGCGCGCAGCACCGGCGTGCTGGTGCGCAGCTCCAGATTCAGGCGATGCGTGTCGCATTGCAGGCTCTGCGCTTCGGCGGCACCGCGCACGGTTTCCAGCAAATGGTCGGGCAGCCAGGGCTTCAGCAGATATTGATAAATGCCGGCATCGTTGATGCCGGCGATGATGTCTTCCGAATCGGTATAACCCGAAATGATGATGCGCACCACGTCGGGCCAGCGTTCGCGTACCTCCTTGAGAAATTGCACGCCCGTGGTGCCCGGCATGCGCTGGTCGCAAAGCAGGACAGCCACCGGATAGCGCTCCATCAAGAAACGTCCATCATCAGCCGAACCCGCGGTGATCACATGGAAGTCGTCCTCCAGCGTGCGGCGGATCGCGTCCTGTGAGCGGGTTTCGTCGTCGATCACGAGAACTGTAGGCAAACTGGGCGAAGGGGCGGCGGGGACTGCGCTCATGATCGTTGTCTCTATGGATTGTGATTGCGATGCAGCGCCAAATGGCGCGGTGTCCACGCATGCAGCATTTTATGCACGAAATGATAACGCGCCACATGGTAGCTGGGATCAAATCCATAGAAATTGCGTCGCATTTTGGCCAGTTCTTCATCGCGGTAGGCCTGCAACGGCTTGGCAGCCTCGTCACGCGCACGATTTTCGCGCTTGGCGGTCAGCCGCTGCGCGTAATCGGCGGCATCGGCCAGCGCCGCGGCCCTGGCTTTCACTTCGGGCAGGAACAGGTCTGCATTGGCGCCGAATGCGGCATCGATCAGCGCCATTCGCGCAGCTTGCGTGGCTGACAAGGGCAGTCGGTCTTGCATGATGCTTTTTGCCGGTTGCGCGCCCACCCGTTGCGGCAGCAGGTAGGTCCAGTATTCGGAACCGTACAGGTTGCCCATGTTTTTGTAATGCGGATTCAACAGCACGCCCTCATGCGCCCATACCAGGTCGGCTGCCAGCGCCAGGAAGGCACCGCCGGCGCCGGCATTGCCGCGCATGGCCGCTATCGTCAAATGGTCGGCTGCGGTCAGTATCTCCAGCGCCACGTCGTCCATGGCATTGATGTTATGCCACGATTCATCGGCGGCGCTTTCACCGGGCCGGTGCGCGGCGGCTTCGATGCAGTTCAGGTGGATACCGTTGCTGAAAAAATCGGTGCCGCCCAGCAGCACCAGCACGCGGGTAGGACGCGCTTTCGCGGCTTGCACTGCCTTGCGCAAGCGCTCGCACTGCGCCGTCGACATCGCACCATTATAGAAATCGAATGACAGGTAGCCAACAGCGCCCTCTTCCCAATAGCGTAGCTCGCCCCATTCATCATCGGGCCGCGTCAAGGGCGCCGGCAGTTCCGGCAAGGCCGACACCTGCGGCGCAAAGCAAACCGCCACCGGCAGCTTCAGCGGCGGATCGACATTGTCGGCATTCGGCGCACGGCGCACATGTCCGATCCACAGGCCGCCATCGCGCGTCAATCGCAGCACTGCATCGTCACGCCGCGCAACGACGTCGCCGGCCACGCCCCTGACTCCCTCTAGCGCGGCCGGCGTGGCCGGGTGCGCATCGTACAGGTAACACGGCAGGTCAAACAGCGTATCGAGCACGCCGGGAAAGCCGTCTCCACTGTTGATCTTCGCCAGTAACACCGCCGTGCAGTCGTGCCGCCAATCGATGCGGCGCTGTTCCTGCCGCAGCAGCGGACGCAATTGTCCGTGCGTGGCACCGGCTTGCGCCAACGGCAGCGGACATTCGCCCTTCCCGAATTTTTCGACTGCCCGCAGCACGGCGGCAACCGCCGCATGCGTAACTTCATTGCGGTACAGACTGCTCTTTTTCGCGCTGCGCATCGGAAAGGTGGCACTCGCCCAGATGTCGCCGGCGTCCATCTCGGCATTGGCCTGCAACACCGTCACGCCCCACTGCGGCTCGCCGTTGACGATGGCCCAGTCGAGCGCAGAGGGACCGCGGTCGCCGACAATACCGGGATGCACAATCAGGCATACGTGATGCTGCCAGATCGACGGCGGCACTGCGCGCTTCAGAAAAGGCGCGACGATCAGATCAGGCTTGAACAGGGCAACGGCTTCTTCGCTGACCGAATCGGCAATATCGAGCTCGATCGATACCTCATGGCCGCGTGCGCGCAGTTCGACGAACAGGCGCTGCGTCAGGCTGTTGAAGCTGTGGGATATAAACAGGATACGCATGGTCATGGTTCGCTGCTGAATTGCAATGATACTGTCATCCGAAAAAATCCTGGCTGGAGAATACATCATGCCGAGCGTCCGGTTTCCATGCTGAAACCGGTACGCGACACACCTCGGCTTCAAACGGTCAAGGCAACGCCGTTTTGGCGGAACTTTCAGTCACCTTCCAGGGCCGGCAATCTCCTGGCTTCATGCATGTTCTTCTGCCGGCACTGCAAGGGGGCGCCCCGCCGGCCTCAATTGCCAGGCTGCTCGCCGGACTCCAATACGCACTGCACCAGCTCGGCCAGAGAGCGCACCGCCATCTTGTCCATGACTCGCGCACGGTGGACCTCAACCGTCTTGATGCTGATCCCGAGTTCATCGGCAATCTGCTTGTTGAGCCGGCCTGCTGCGATCAGGTGCATCACTTCCTGTTCCCGCCGGGTGAGCTTCTCCAGCCGGCGCCGGATATCGGCACGACGGCGGCGCTGGTCGCACTGCTCGCGATCCGTGGCGAGGCATTGCTCGATCAGGCGCAGAATTTCCTTGTCGTTGAAAGGCTTCTCGATGAAGTCGGCGGCGCCCTTCTTGAGCGCGGAAACTGCCATTGGCACATCGCCATGGCCCGTGACAAAAATAATCGGCAGGGTCGAGTGCATGGCTTGCAGCCTCTCGTGCAGCTCCAGCCCACTCATGCCGGGCATGCGTACGTCGACTACCAGGCAGCCGGCCATATCCTCGCGCCAGGCATTGAAAAATGCTTCGCCGGACTCGAAGATATTGACACGCAAGCCATTCGACTCCAGCAACCATGCCAGCGAATCGCGCATCGCCTCGTCGTCATCGACGATGAACACGCACTGTTCATTCGTGGCGTTTTCGTCAACCATCGATCTCTCCCGCTATTGGCCAATTGGTAACGTAAAGCGGAAAATGGTACCGCCTTTCGGATTGGCATCGGCCCACAAACGGCCTTTGTGAAATTCGATGATGGTACGGCAGATGTTGAGCCCCATCCCCATCCCCTGCGATTTAGTGGTGAAAAAAGGCGTAAACAGCTTTTCGATTTCGCCGACCGCGATGCCATGCCCATTATCGCGCACCTCGACCTCGACCTGTCCCTCGTCATTGCAGTGCGCGGCAACGGTGAGTTGCCGGCACTGATGCGGCGTCTGCTCCATGGCCTCGATGCCGTTCTTGACCAGGTTCAGCAGCACCTGCTCGATCATTATCCGGTCGGCATGCACCGGCGCCAGGGTCGGTGCGATATCGACGTGGATAATGATGTCTGCCTTGCGTGCCTCGATCTCGGCGAAACCGATAGCCTCCTCCACGATTTCCGCGAGCGGCACTGACACGCAGCAGGGTTCGCTCTTGCGCACGAAGTCGCGCATGCGGCGGATGATCTTGCCGGCTCGCTCGGCCTGGAAGCTGGCTTTCTGCATGGCGACAAGAAGATCTTCGGGTTGATAGGCGCCACTTTCCAGCCGGCTGACACAACCCATGGAGTAATTGGCGATGGCGGCCAGCGGCTGGTTGAGTTCATGGGCGAGCGTCGATGCCATTTCGCCCATCGAGATCAGGCGCGAGGTCTGTTCCAGGCGCGTCTGTTGACGCAGGTTCTCGTCTTCGATCTGCTTGCTCTCGGTAATGTCGGTGGCAATCGACATGCGCACCACCCGTCCATCCACCCATTTGATGGCCCGATCGCGCTGATAGTACCAGCGTCCGGTCCGGGTATTTCGCATTTCCCCATCGTAGAGCTCGCAGGGCAGGTCGGCCAGCGTCAGTTGCCGCGGATCGCGCAGTAGCAGGGCGGGATCATGCTGGCAGCAGGCCGTCAGGCCGACGCGTGAACGGCCGACCGCTTCGGCGCCGAAGACCGCATGGAAGGCCCGGTTGGCGAACAGGATTTCGTCGTTCTGCGCATCAGCCACATACATGGCTGCGTCAAGCCCGTCCAGCACGGTAACAAAGCGTTCGTGCGAAGCCACCAGCTCGGCGCGGGCGCGCACCGGCTCGGTAATATCGATCATCGACGCCATCCAGCCAGTCTGCCTGCGATCGCTGTCGATCAATGGCGATACATAAATCCGCACGTCGGTATGCCCGCCGCTGGCTTGCATGATGCGCATCTGGAACCCGCCGGCCGGCGCGTTGCCCGCCAGCGTCAGCTCCAGGTTATGCATCTGTGTCGTGTTGTCCTCCGGCGGCCAGTAGGGAAACGGCGGCCGGCAACCGATCAACTCTTCAGCGCTCAAACCGACCATTCGACAAAAAGCCGAATTTACGTAGATGATGCGCCCTTCCATGTCGATGGCACGCAGGCCCGTCATCACCGATTCCTCCATGGCCTTGCGAAATGCGTACTCGGTCCTGACTTCATCCTCGCGGCGCTTGCGGTCAGTAATGTCGTGGGCAACACAGTAGAAACGCGCTTCTTCCAATGCAGGATTCGCACTCCAGACCAGCCAGCGGTAGCTGCCGTCGGCGCAGCGGCAACGATTTTCGAATCCCGTCAAGGGCTCGCCGCGAACCAGTGTCTTGATCTCGTTCTGCGTCGGCGGCACATCGTCGGGGTGCACCATGTCGATCAGCAAGCTGCCATACAACTGCTCCGGCGCTACCCCCAGCACATGCTCGAAAGCCGGATTGGCACGCACGATGCGGCCGTCGAGACGTACCACACACAACAGGTCGAGCGAGAGATTGAACAGTCGGTCGCGTTCGCGCTCTGCCTTCAGCCGACGTCGCATGTGCGCGCCCAGCGACGCCAGGCTCCAGGACATTAGCAGGACCAGGCCGCCAATGAGGAACATGATCATCTTCTGCGGCACGCTCGATTTGGCGGTATAGGCCGAAACGCGCAGGCGCAGGCCCTGTCCCGGCGGGTTCAGGCTGACCATGTCGCTGATGTCGGTTTCCAGCTCGACCGCCGAATTGGCGTCGATTACCCGTTCCTCGGTTTCCAGCACCAGCCGGTATTTTGCCGAGAAACTCGCCGGCGCCAGATGGCGCAGGAGATTCCGTCCGGCGTAGATGCCGATCACGGCGCCCAGCAAGGTCCGGTCGCGCTGCACCGGGACATGGACCTCGATAGTGGCATCCCCTTCTGGTGAAACCAGCGGCATGCTGTAGGCGGGTAGTTCAGTGCGGCTTGCGCGCTGGAAGGTCAGTGTCTGTTCTGGCAGGGACAAGCGCTCGCCGGAATTCCACGCAGTGGTCTCAAAGGGCGCCGCCCATATCACTACCTGGTCGGCATCGACCCAGATAACGTGCGTCAGCTCGGGGTTATTTGCCAGGTACCGACTGGTCTGGGTCTGGAATCCATGTCGATCCAGGGTGCCATCGGCAAGTCCGTGAGCCAGTTGCTGGAGAAACTCCTGATTGCCCGTCAGATGCGCACGTATGGTCTGCTCGGCCCATTGAATGTCCTGGGCCAGCGCATTGCGCTGGGTCGCCTGTTCCTGCCCTTTCAACATCATCATCAGGATAAACATGGCAAGCACGAACAATCCGAGCACGAGATTAGGCATTACCCACACCCAGCCGCCGTCAGGGCGGCCAAGACGCAATGCGGAAATAAGGCGGGCACGCAGCTTCATGATGACAGATGATCAAAGGCTGGAAAAAGGAAGTTGACTCATACGCCAGGCAACATCACGGCACCATCAGGTGTTTCCCTGATGGGGAAATACCTGATGGGGGTACCCCCGATTTCGTCGCCACGTGAACATCGATAAAGTCCTCTCCTATCGGTAACCACGGGAGCATAAAACATGAAAGCCAGCATGAACCTCATAATACGCGTGCTGACCTGGTTTGAGGACGCGCTGTGCGCCCTTGCCCTGGGCAGTGTGTCATTGATCATCTTCGGCCAGGTTATCTCCCGTTTCTTTTTCAACTACACCCCGGATTGGTCCGAGGAGCTGTCGCGCTACCTGATCGTGTGGACCATTTTCATCGGCACCGCCATTGGCGTGCGCAACAATATTCACATCGGCGTCGACGCCCTGCTCAGGCTGGTGCCAGCCACCTTCAAGCTGGCCATGGAAGTGACACTGAACGTCATCGGCATTGTCGTCTCCCTGTTGCTGATCTGGCTTTCTTATGGGTTTATCCAGCAAACCATCGAATTCGGGCAGGTATCGCCCTCCATGCAAATTCCGATGGCATGGCCCTACATGGCAATGCCGATCGGCCTGGCGTTCGCCATGATCCACTTCGCCCACGATATCGTCAAACTCTTCACCACGCATGAAGAGCCGACCTCGTTTGTCTCCTAACGCCGCGCCGCCGGAAGATTTATCATGACCACTATCCTTGTATTTGCCATCCTGGCGCTGACGCTGGCTACCGGCACGCCAATTGCCATCGCCATGGCCGCTACCGTGATGCTGTCGATCACCTTTTTCACGAACGTGCCGCTGCTGGTAGTGGTGCAGCAGATGTTCGGCGCCGCCGATTCCTTCGCCCTGATGGCCATCCCGATGTTCGTATTGTCGGGCAACATCATGACCGCTGGCGGTCTGTCGAAAAAGCTGATTCGCATCGCCACCGACGTTTTCGGACCACTCCCCGGCGGGCTGGCAATTGCCGCTACGGCTGCCTGCGCTTTCTTCGCCGCCATCTCGGGTTCATCACCGGCCACGGTGGCCGCGATTGGTTCAATCATGATCCCGGCACTGATGAAAGCCAAGTACGATGAGAAGTTCTCCATCGGGGTAGTGACTGCTGCAGGCTCGCTCGGCATCCTTATTCCACCGTCCATTCCGATGGTGGTGTATTGCCTCGCCACTGGCGAAGCCATCGGCAAGCTATTCCTCGCCGGCGTCCTTCCCGGACTACTGCTGGCCGCGATCTTTGCCGTGCAGTGCTATATCGCCGGCTCGAAAAAGGGCTTTGAGCGCATGCCGCGTCCGTCACTCAAGGAACTGAGCGTATCTTTTCGCGACGGGGTCTGGGGGCTGATCATGCCGGTGATCGTACTCGGCGGCATCTATACCGGCGTATTCACGCCGACCGAAGCGGCGGCAGTGGCGGTCATCTACTCGGCCATTGTCGGCAGCTTCATCTACAAGGACATCAAGCCACGCGATTACATTGCCATCCTGCGCGACTCGGCAGCGGTCTCGGCCATGATCATGTTCATCATTTGCGCAGCAGCGGCCTTCAGTTGGTTCCTCACCAGCCAGAGCATTCCGCAAGGCGTTGCCACCTGGTTGACTTCGGTAACTCCACAGCCATGGATGTTCCTGCTGGCAGTCAACGCCATGCTGCTCATCGTGGGTTGCTTCATGGAACCCAACTCTGCAATTTTGGTCCTGGCGCCGCTGTTCCTGCCGGTGGTGCAGAAAATGGGCATCGATCCGATCCACTTCGGCATCATCATGATCGTCAATCTCGAGCTGGGCATGCTGACGCCGCCGCTAGGCCTGAATCTCTTTGTTTCAGCGGGGATGACCGGCTTTCCGCTGGAACGGGTGGTGAAATCGGTTGTCCCGTTCATGCTTTCAATGCTGGCATTCCTTCTTGTCATCACGTTTGTACCCACGGTCAGCACCATCCTGCCGGCGATGCTGAGCAATACCCGATAATCCGGCAGCCAACTGTTTTTCATGCATTTTGCAGCACTAACCCCAGGAGGACCCATGTTAAGAAAAACCATCCAGTTTCTGACCAGTATCGCCGCCGTTTCCGTGTTCGTCGCCAGCCCGGCGCATGCCGCCGATGCAAAGTACCACTTCAAGCTTGCCCACGTCATCACAGCGGGTACGCCGATCGACATCGCCGCCAACCATTTTGCCGACCTGGTCAGGCAACGCACCAACGGCGAAGTGGATATCAAGGTGTTCCCGGCCTCGCAGCTCGGTGCTGAACGCGCCATCATCGAAGGCGTCCAACTCGGCACCATCGAGATGTCCTTCACCACCACCGGCGCCATCGGCGGCTTTGCCCCGGAGTTCCAGGTACTTGACCTGCCTTTCCTGTTCCCAAGCTATGAGGCGGCCTATACCTATCTTGACGGCGAGCATGGCAAAAAGCTGCTGAACCTGCTCGATCGCAAGGGTATACACGGTGTGGTTTACATGGAAAACGGCTGGCGCAATTTCACCACTTCGAAAAATGCGCTCAAGCGCCCCGAGGACCTCAAGGGCCAGAAAATTCGCGTCATGGAAAGCCCGATGTACATGGGCCTGATCAAGACACTGAACGCCAGCCCGACACCAATGGCCTACTCCGAGCTGCCCAACGCGCTATTGCAGAAGGTGATCGACGGCCAGGAAAACCCTTCAGTCAATATCTATTCAGCCAAGATGTACGAGTCGCAACCCTACATGATCAAGGACCAGCACACCTACAACGTCTTCATCTTCAAGGTGAACGGCAAGGTGTGGAAGTCGCTGCCGGAAAATCTGCGCAAGACCATCGAGACAACCGCCGTCGAAGTGCGTGACTATCAACGCAAGCTCAATCGTGAAGCCGACGCCAGCTTCATCAGCCGCCTGGAGGCAAAGGGCATGAAGGTCACTGTACCCAACAAGGATGATGTCAAGGCCTGGGTAACGGCCACTGCACCGCTTTACGATGAATCAAAGAAAATCGTCGGCCCCGCCCTGGTTGCTGACGCAATCCAGTTCCGTACCGATTGGCAGGCTGGCAAGTACCAGGCCAATGAAAAATCGTATATTGATAACTTCAAGAAGATCTCCGTACCGCTTGACGATGTGATGAAGAACTTCAAGTAAGCATGAGGGAGGCGGGCGCGGAAGCAATACCCGCGCGCCCGCCCATTGCCGCCAGTACTGCGTCCGACTGCATGTACCGGATGAGCGGCTCGATCAGGTTGCGCCGCCTGCTCCGTCAACCCGCACTATTCACACTATTATTTGGCGTTGCCCGGTATTTTTGATAACCGGGATAGCCTTGCGTATTCCGAAGCATATTCGAAGCGTATGCGAAGAAATGAGATCGAGGCCATGATCAGAATTGCAAGCCGATCCGCAGCGCGCCCCATTGCCTTCCACCGACCCATATCGGCGCGGACAAATGTTTCATTACCACGAACTTGCCGCCGCCCATGTCACGTCGATAAGTTTGCAGCAAAAATTTCCTCTGGCTGCGAATAGCGGTCATTTCGGTTCGTCCATCGAAGAAACGATGGTAGCGGCAATGGGCCTGATTCCAAACCGGGTCTGCTCCATATGGCTTGCAATAGACAGCGACATTCATCGGCACGTAGCCCTTGAGATCGGTCGCAACGCAAAATGCGACCTTGGAAGACATCGCCATTATTTTCTCTAACATCGCGGGCAAAACCGGATCCACGAACCTTGAGTACGGCGCCAAGCAAGCCGGCGGATTGGTGCCTTTTATCGATCGATATTTTTGGGCGAACAAGTCTGCGGCAGCAATCGCACCGGAAGATATCCCTGCCTCAAAAGCATGACCTATTTCTGTCGCGAGACCGATTGCCGCCTCGATGTATGGCGTGTCTTCGGTCTGGGCACCGCTTTCAACTGCCATCTCAATCATCGTCTCCGCAAGTACAAGAAAGCCTTCTGTCTCCTTGCGTGCATTTTGCAACGCATGCGCTGAGCCCGCGACTTGCGACGACAAGCCTCGTACGGCGTCAATCACGCCAGCGCAGCCATCCAGATTTTTCTGCGCCGTGTCAGCGATATCTTCTACGCCTTGCTCCACTTCCGATACGGCCGCGTGGAAACTGTCTCTTTTGGCCACGCCATCTTGCCTGGCTTCCTTCGACAGGATATCTTGAGACAAACCCCTGATGCGCACATCAAGTTGCGTGATATTGTTGGTGATCAGCATGGAAGACTGTTCCACCATGGCCGCCAAGTCTTTTACCGCATCGGCGACGACCCCGAAACCACGCCCCGCTTCACCAGCACGTTTGGCTTCCACCGAAGCATTGAAGGCCACCAATCTGGTTTGCAAAGCAATTTTGGTAATATCGTTTGCAGCGACAATGACATCAGCCAAGGTATCCGTCACCCCCGCAACTGCCTGTCCAACCTGTTCGACGGCTTGCCGTGCCCGGCGCACCGACTCGTTACTCGCTTTGGTCACATCGCGTATTGTACGATTGGCCTGCACCATCGCATCAATTTCACCGGCCAGGCTGGTAAATGTCCTTGCTTGCATACCGCTCATCTCGGCAAGATCGCCGATCAGGCCATTCAGCTCGGCAGCACCCTTGCCCAATCCGGAAGACTGGGACGCAAGAATATTCACGTATTTTTCGATATCCACTTCGTCTTCCGACACGTGTTCTTCGATCCTGGTCTTGCTCTTGAAGAATTGGAAATGCATGCCACATCCTTTAAGGTGAAAGAAGTCGCGCAACGGCTCATTCCAACTCCCTCGCCCGCTTGCGGGAGAGGGCGGCCATGGCGCAATTACCTGAACTTGGGTGGTACTTCGCCATGACCTTTAGACAGGTTTACCCAATCAACGCTGCAATCGACTCAAGAAACCGCACGCGAATAGCCCGCACGATTCTTATTTCTTGGTTCTTGCAATGAGCCCCCTGCTTGCATCCTCCTTGTACGCATACTCGACACGCCCTTTGCGGATTTCGCCCATGACAACCATGTTTAGAGTAATGGCCTCATGATCGTTAGCGGAAAAAGGCCTGAGGTAACGGGAAACCACCGTCGATGTAGTAGGTTGTTGAAGTTTCTCAAGTGCTTCCCGAATCTTGCTGCCATCGGTTGACCTGGCCTGGTAGATCGCCAGCGTAATTAGCCGTAACGCATCATAGGTTTGCGCGGCAGCGACGGCAGAAGGAATATGACTGGTTTTGTTAATTTTCTTGTACGCAAGCGAAAATTGAGTGCTGACCGAGCTCATGTCGCTTTCAACATAGGTGACTGCCGTACGCGCGCCTTCGCCGCTCTCACCCGACAAGTCGATGAAAGCCTTTTGGGATAAAGTCCACGGCCCGACAATCGGTAATTTCAGCTTTAATTTGGCGGCGCCTTTCGCTATCATCGCGGCCTCTGTTGGCAGGCAGTACAGCACAATAGCCTGCGCCCCCATTTCCTTGGCGCGCGCAAGTTGTGCCGTCATGTCCAGCTCGCCAATTTTTACACTCTCCACGGCAACCGGCAAAAGATGGCGGTGCTTCAGCTCATCCAGCATGCTTTGTTTACCGAATTGGCCATAAGGCGAGTCATCATGCAATATGGCGATCCTGTCGATTTTGCGGCGGCCGATCACGTCATTCAGAATCACGATCGGCTGCAAGGCGTCGCTGGCCGTGATACGGAAGATATAGCTGACCGGAACGGCTGGCGGCATGAATTGCTGCGTTATGGCGGCGCCGGTGGCGCCGGTGATAATCAGCGGAATCCTGGCATCCTGGAATACCTTTGCGGATGGAAGGGCTACGCCGGTATTCGAGTAACCGACCGCCGCAACTATCTGCTCCTTTTCGATAACCTCTTTGGCGATCCGGACGCCGAGATCCGGTTTGGCCTGGTCGTCGCGTTCAAGCAGTTCAACACGCCGCCCCAGCACACCGCCAAATTGATTGATATCGCTCAGAAAGACCCGTGCCCCGCCACGGATGCTTTCCCCCATATCTTCGGAAGATTTTCCAGTAGTGGGCCCAATCACGGCAATCTTGATGGGCGGCTCTTCGGCGAACGCCGGCAAACTGGCACAGGCAATTAACGATAGCAATACGCTGCGGCAAGCAATTTTCAACATTGGTGTCTCCCTTTTTTTCGTTGTTTTCAGGTCTTCCTGTATTGGAAAAAAGCGCGCCAGTGCGCTTCCGTTCATAAGAGCATGTCACCAGGTCGTGGATTGATCCTCCTGGCTGCATTCCTCCAGCAGGTAGGCGACTGAGCGATAGAAACGCCCTGTCTCCTCGGTCAGGCCTATCTCACAGGTGCGATTGGTAGAGACACCTTCGCAGCAGGCTTCTGGCAGCGCGTCGTGAATCTTGCGCAGTGCATGTGCGTTGAGTTCGGGAACTACGAAGCCGCGGTCGCCGCCAAAACCGCAGCAAGTGACACCGGACGGTTCCACGATTTGATTGACACAAGCGGCAACCAGAGCCCGCAACTTGGCGTCGCTTGCGCTCCGGCGAACGCTGCAGTTGATGTGAAGAGCAATCGGCCCCGGCTTGCGGCTGATACGCAGGCGCGGCAGGAGCGCATCATGGGCAAATTCGTGGAAATCGAGCAGTTCGAGACGGCCCGCAAGATATTTTTGCATGCGCACCGAGCAGGAGCTGGCATCCATGATGACAGGATAGGTGCCGCCATTGCCGTCGTCCGCTGCCTTGAGAAGCGCGAGAGCCACGGCCTCGGCCATCTGTCCGGCTCCTTCGGCCAACCCCTTGCTGGCCAGCATAAGCCCGCAGCAGAGCGTGTCAAACCCTTCCGGAAGCCTGGGTGCATAACCGGCCCGGATCAGCAGTTCGATGACGACATCGGGCAATGGCGACTCACCTTCAGCATTTGCGCCAAAGATGCGGCCACCGCAGGCGGGGAAATAGACTACCGGGTCACCGTCCGCTTGCCTGGGAACCGGTGCTTTTCCAGCCTGTGGCATGGTCTTTTTCCAGGCCCCGCGCGACAACCGGGAGAGAAGGTTTTCTCCCACCACGCCCGACACGGCGTGGCCGACGGCCAAACCCATGCGAGAAAGCGTGGTTACCTTGCCAAAATGGTCGGCGGTCAATTGCGCAACCTGGCGGCCAGTATTGCCCATGCCGCGACCGCGCAACAGGCGAGTGAGTTCGCCGGTATCGATTCCAACCGGGCAGGCGGTCGAGCACAGGCCGCAGCCGGCGCAGGTATCGAGACCGAAATAGGCGAAATCGGTCCCGACGTCAGCGGCACCCTCACCCGCAGCGGTACGGCGCGACAGTTCGCGCCAGCTGACGATGCGTTGGCGCGGCGACAGCGTCAGCCGATGCGACGGGCATAGCGGCTCGCAGAAACCGCACTCGATGCAACGGTCGACGATATCCTCGGCAGCCGGCATCGGCTTCAGGTGTTGCAGGTGCGCCAGCGGATCATTGTTCAAGATCACGCCGGGGTTGAGCAAGTTGTCCGGATCGAACAGGTGCTTGATCCGGCGCATCAGGTCGGTCGCCTGGCGGCCCCATTCGATTTCGACAAAAGGCGCCATATTGCGGCCGGTGCCATGCTCGGCTTTCAGCGAGCCGTCGTATTTACCGATTACGAGCGCAACGACGTCTTCCATGAAGCGAGCATAGCGCTCCACTTCGGCGGCATCGCCAAAGTCTTGCGTAAACACGAAGTGCAGGTTGCCTTCCAGCGCGTGCCCGAAGATGATCGCCTCGCTGTAGCCGTGCTGCCGCAGGAGCGCCTGCAAGTCGAGCGTAGCAGCCGCCAGTGACTCGATCGGAAATGCGACATCCTCGATAATGACCGTGGTGCCGGCACGGCGCATGGCGCCGACCGAGGGAAAAGTTCCCTTGCGCACCTTCCAGTACATCTCGCAGGTGGCCGGATCGGTGGAAAAAACAGGTGATTCAATGGTGACGACGCCGGCTAGCGCGGCCAGCGCCGCATCGATGCGCTGTTGCAGCAGAACCGGATTCTCGGCACGCACCTCGATCAGCAGCGCGGCGGCATCATCGCTGAGCGTGCGCATGATGGATGGCAGCCCGGGCTTGTCCTCGACCGAGCGCAAGGCAGGCCGGTCAAGCAGCTCGACGGCCGACACCGGTTTCGGCTTGAGGCGGATCACGGCCTGGCAAGCGGCACCGATGGTCGGGAAAAACACCAGTGCGCTCGCCTTGCATGGATCTTCAGCCACGGTGCGGTAGGTAATGCGCGAGATGAAGCCGAGCGTGCCCTCCGACCCGATCATCAGATGAGCAAGGATATCAATCGGGTCTTCATAGTCGACCAGAGCATTGAGGCTGTAGCCGGTAGTGTTCTTGATCTTGAACTTGTGGCGAATGCGGGCCGCCAGCGCTGTGTCGGCGCGGGTGGCGGCGCCGAGGCTCTCCAGTTCGCTGACCAGGGCGGTGTGCCTTGCACGAAAGGTGGCGACACTGAACGGATCCTCGGTGTCCAGCACGGCACCGTCAGCCAGCACGACCCGCAGGCCAGCCAGGGTGCGATAACTGTTCTGCGCGGTGCCGCAGCACATGCCGGAGGCGTTGTTGGCGGCAATGCCACCGATCTTGCAGGCGTTGATGGAGGCCGGGTCGGGGCCGATCTTGCGGCCGAGCGGTGCCAAACGATAGTTCACTTCGCCACCAATCATGCCGGGGCCAACCCGCACTGTAGCGGCATTGGCCCCGATTTCGCAGGTAGCGAATCCTTCGCCGATCAGCGCCAGCACGCTATCGGTGACGGCTTGCCCCGAAAGGCTGGTGCCAGCGGCGCGGAAAGTTACCGGGCGGCCGTGGGCACGCGCCGCCTGCAGCACGGCAGTCACTTCTTCCTCGGACTCGACCACGGCGACCACCTCGGGAATCATGCGGTAGAAGCTGGCATCGGTGCCGTAGGCGAGCCGGCGCAGATTATCGGTAATAACCTGCCGCTTGGGCAAGATGCGCGAAAGGGTCTGGATCAACGGGTTCACGAATATCTATCCTTGGATGGCGCCGATCGGACTGGGGCGGATAGTGCCATAGGCATGGTCGCAGTTGCCCATAACCGCTCTCCTCCATTTTTATAATTTATGGTAATGTGGTAATACCACTTTTACGCAATATAAACTGATGAAATAAAGCTGTCAACGATTAATGCCTATTGACAGATCGTACCGTGGTAAATATTATTCAACTGGTCTTACCACTGAATAATTCATGATCCAATCCCGCCCCGTTACCCGCCTTTCCGACGTCATCGCTGCCGGACTGGAAAAACGCATTCTCGAAGGCTCGCTGAAGCCGGGAAATCGGCTGCCCTCCGAGCGCGATCTCGCTTTGGAACTGGGTGTGTCACGTCCGTCGTTGCGAGCCGCGATCCAAATACTGGTTTCGAAGGGGCTGCTGACGACGAAGCATGGTGGCGGCACCTATGTGACTGACCGGCTGGAAGCGCACTTCGCCGACCCCTGGCAAGAGATGCTGAACGGGCATCCGACGCTCCAGAGCGATTTGCTCGAATTCCGCCAAATGCTCGAAAGCCAGGCGGCATATCTGGCGGCAGACCGGGCAACCAATGCCGACATCGAGCGCATAGACGCCGCCTACGCGGCGCTCGAAGCCGCGTTCCACAGCAATGACATGACAACCTGCATCGACACCGACGTCGCCTTTCATCAGGCGATTGCCGAAGCCGCGCACAACGTCCTGCTTGGACATCTGACCGCCAGCCTGATGCGTGTCATTCACGGTCACGTGTCGCGCAATCTCGAACATCTGCATGCGCGACCGCAGCGTTGGGACCAGTTGCAGGCACAGCACCGCGCGATCTGGCAAGCGATTCGCAACCACAAGCCCGATGCAGCGGCGCGGGCTGCGCGAAGCCACATCGAATTCGTCCGTAAAAACATGCTGGACAACGCACAGGAAGAAGAGCGCCGTCATAGCGCATTGAGACGCCTGGGCGAATACACCGCTTGATTCAGTCGCTATCCGATGCATGCCGTACCCACGCGGACGTTGCCGAGCATGAGCGCAGATCCCTGATATCGCCGTAAACCGAGAGTTCCAGCACAATGACATCGAACCAGCACTCATCCCGCTCGATCCGTAAAATCCTCATCGCAAACCGCTCCGAGATTTCCATTCGTGTCATGCGCGCGGCCGCCGAACTCGGTATCCGCACGGTCGCGATTTACGCTGCCGAAGACCGCTTTGCACTGCACCGCTTCAAGGCGGATGAAAGCTATCTCGTGGGCGAAGGAAAAAAGCCGATCGCCGCCTATCTCGATACCGATGACATTATCCGCATTGCCAGGGAAGCGAATGCCGATGCGATCCATCCAGGCTATGGCTTCCTGTCTGAAAACCCCGACTTCGCCGAATCCTGCGCCAGGAACGGCTTGATTTTCATTGGCCCCGCACCTTCCGTGATGCGTACGCTTGGCAACAAGGTCGCCGCGCGCAATGCCGCAATTGCCTCGGGCGTGCCGGTAATGCCGGCCACCGGCGCGCTGCCGCACGATCTGGAGCAAGCAAAGCTATTGGCCACCGAAGTCGGCTATCCAATGATGCTCAAGGCCAGCTGGGGTGGCGGCGGGCGCGGCATGCGCGTGATCGAGTCGGAAGCCGACCTGGCGCAGCAGCTGCCGATTGCGCGGCGCGAAGCGCTGGCCGCATTCGGGAATGACGAGATGTATCTGGAAAAGCTGGTGCGCCGCGCACGTCATGTCGAAGTGCAAATCCTGGGCGATACCCATGGCAATCTTGTGCACCTGTTCGAGCGCGACTGCTCGGTGCAACGCCGCAATCAGAAAGTGGTGGAGCGCGCGCCCGCCCCCTACCTGGACGACGATAGTCGCCACGCATTGTGCGAGGCAGCACTACGTCTGGGCCGCGCGGTGGGATACACCCACGCCGGCACAGTCGAATTCTTGATGGATGTCGATACCGGGCAGTTCTACTTCATTGAAGTCAATCCGCGCATCCAGGTCGAGCATACAGTGACCGAGCAAGTCACCGGCATCGATATCGTCAAAGCACAAATCCGCATCAGTGAAGGCGCCCGCATCGGTATCGATGGCGAGCATTCAGCCGGCGTGCCGGCGCAAGCGGGCATTCGTCTCAACGGCCATGCGCTGCAATGCCGCGTCACCACCGAAGATCCGGAAAACAATTTCACGCCTGACTACGGTCGTTTGACAGCATATCGCAGCGCCGCTGGCTTCGGCTTGCGCCTGGATGGCGGCACCGCCTATTCCGGCGCGGTGATTACGCCCTACTACGATTCACTTCTGGTGAAAGTAACGGCATGGGCGCCGACATCGGATGAAGCCATTGCCCGCATGGACCGTGGGTTGCGTGAATTCCGCATTCGCGGCGTTTCGACCAACCTGCTGTTCCTGGAAAACGTCATCAACCATCCGATGTTCAAATCGGGCGAGTGCATCACGCGCTTCATCGACACCACGCCGGAATTGTTCCGTTTCGCCAAGCGGCGCGACCGCGCCACCCGCCTGTTGCGCTTCATGGGCGACGTAGTAGTAAACGGCAATCCGGAGATGAAGGGACGCAAGGGCATCGATGGCATACTGCCATCCCCGATCCTGCCCCAGATCGACCGCACGGCGGTAGTGCCACCGGGTACGCGTGACAAGCTGCGTGCACTGGGACCGGAAAAATTCGCGCAGTGGATGAAAGTGCAACCACAGGCACTGCTGACCGATACCACGATGCGCGATGCGCACCAGTCCCTGTTTGCGACCCGCATGCGTACCGCCGACATGCTGGCGATCGCGCCTTACTACGCACGTATGCTGCCGAACCTGTTTTCCCTTGAATGCTGGGGCGGCGCGACCTTCGATGTCGCGATGCGCTTCCTGAAGGAAGATCCATGGGAGCGCCTGTCGGAACTGCGTGAGCGCGTACCCAACATCCTGTTCCAGATGCTGCTGCGCGCCTCCAATGCGGTCGGCTATACCAATTATGCCGATAATGTCGTGAAATATTTCGTCGAGCAGGCCGCCAAGGGCGGCGTCGACGTGTTTCGTGTGTTCGATTCGCTCAACTGGGTCGAGAACATGCGGGTCGCGATGGATGCCGTGCGCGAATCCGGTGCATTATGCGAAGGCGCGATTTGCTATACCGGCGACCTGTTCGATTCCAGCAGGTCCAGGTACGACCTCAAATATTACGTATCGATGGCAAAGGAACTGGAGCGCGCCGGCGCCAATATTCTTGGCATCAAGGACATGGCCGGCGTGTGCAAGCCAAACGCTGTGCGTGCGCTGGTCAAGGCACTCAAGGACGAGATCGGATTGCCGATCCATTTTCATACGCACGATACCAGCGGCATCTCGGCAGCCAGTGTACTGGCGGCAATCGAAGCCGGTTGCGATGTGGTGGACGGTGCGATGGATTCGATGAGCGGCCTGACCTCGCAACCCAATCTGGGCGCAATCGCGGCTGCGCTGCGTGGCACGGAGCACGACCCGCAGATGGATACGCGCGCCATGTTCTCGATTGCACAATACTGGGAAGGCGTGCGCCGCGCCTATGCGCCATTTGAAGCCGACATCCGCTCGGGTACCGCTGACGTATATCGCCATGAAATGCCCGGTGGCCAGTACACCAATCTGCGAGAGCAGGCGCGCACGATGGGCCTGGAGCATCGCTGGACCGAAGTCGCGCAAGCGTATGCCGATGTCAATCAACTGTTCGGCGATATCGTGAAAGTGACACCGACCTCGAAGGTAGTCGGTGACATGGCGCTCTTTATGGTCGCCAACGATCTCACTCCGGAAGACGTGCGCAATCCGGAGCGGGAAATCGCATTTCCGGAATCGGTGATCGCGCTGTTCAAGGGCGAACTCGGATTCCCGGCGGACGGCTTTCCAAAAAATCTCGAAAAGAAAATATTGAAAGGCGGCCAGCCGCTGCAGGGCCGACCGGGCGCCAATCTGTCGCCGGTCGATCTTGCCGCTTCTCGCACTGAAGCGGAAAAAATCATCGACCGCGCAATCAGCGAGCAGGAACTGGCATCGTACCTGATGTATCCGAAAGTATTCTGCGAGTACGCCGAGCATCAACGTCGTTACGGCAACGTCGGCGTATTGCCGACTTCGGCGTTTTTTCATGGATTGAAAGATGGAGAGGAAATCTCGATCAACATCGATCACGGCAAGACGCTGGTCGTACGCTTGCAGGGCCGTGCGGAATTGATCGAGGAGGGCCAGATCAAGCTATTCTTCGAACTCAACGGCCAGCCGCGCCTGATCCGCATCGACCATGCCGGCATCGCAAAGAGCACCGCCGCCCATCCCAGGGCAGAAGAAGGCAATGCTTGCCACGTTGGCGCGCCCATGCCGGGCATGGTAGTAACCGTAGCGGTAAAAGCGGGGCAAAAAATAGAAAAAGGCGACCCGCTGGTGAGCATCGAGGCGATGAAGATGGAAACAATGATTCGCGCAGAGCGCACAGCGCTGGTCAAGCAGGTGCATGTGAAGCCGGGTACGGTGATCAGCGCAAAGGACTTGCTTATCGAATTATCGGTTTAGGGTACGTTGTCCGACTAGCAAATCCGCGGCAACTGCTCCCCCGACAGCCAGTCCACCACGCGCCGCCCGCCGAAGCGGGTTTTCATTTGCACGAAGCCGTGCGCGTCCTCGATCACGCTGCCAATGCGCGCTGCATGCTGTCCCAGCAGGTGCGAGCGCATCACCGCCAATAATGCTTCGGCATCGTCGGGCGCGCAGATGGCAATCAGCTTGCCTTCATTGGCGACATACAGCGGGTCGAGTCCGAGGAATTCGCAGGCGGCATCGACTTGCGGCAAGACGGGAATAGCCGCTTCTTCGAGCAGCATGCCGACGCCGGATTGTTTGGCAATTTCATTGAGCGTGGTGGCAAGTCCGCCGCGCGTCGGGTCGCGCAAGACGCGCACGCGCGGCACCGCTTTCAACATGTGCGCGACCAGTCCATGCAGCGCGGCGGTGTCGGACAGGATTTCGGTTTCGAAAGCGAGCGATTCACGCTGCGACATGATGGCCACGCCGTGGCTGCCGATGTGACCGGATACCAGGATCGCATCGCCGGACCGCGCATTGGCGCCATCGATGTCGATGCCGGGCGCGACCACGCCGATGCCGGTGGTGCTGATGAAGACACCATCGCCCTTGCCACGTTCGACCACCTTGGTGTCGCCGGTGATGATCGGCACGCCGGCCTCGCGCGCGGCGCGCGCCATCGATTCGACGATGCGCTTCAATTCCGCCAGCGCAAAGCCTTCTTCCAGGATGAAACTGGCCGCCAGGTACAAGGGCGTGGCGCCGGACATGGCGACATCGTTGATGGTGCCGTGCACCGACAGGCAACCGATATCGCCGCCGGGGAAGAACAGCGGCGACACCACATGCGCGTCGGTGGCCATGACCATGCGCCCGGCCGGCACGGTGAAGCCGGCGCCGTCGTTACCCTGGCGCAGCCATGCATTGTCGAAGGCGGCGACAAACAATTCCTCGATCAGTTGCGCCGAGGCGCGCCCGCCCGCGCCATGCCCCATGTCGATGCGTCCATTCTTGAAATCGAGCGGACGAATATAGCTTTTTTTCACGATCGCATTCATGCGGCCACCACGGCAATGTCCTTGAAACGTCCATAGGAATAATGGGCGGCGCACGCGCCCTCGCTCGATACCATGCAGGAGCCCATCGGGTTTTCCGGGGTACAGACGGTGCCGAACAATTTGCAGTCGGTCGGTCCTTTGACGCCGCGCAGGATCGCGCCGCATTCGCAGGCCTTGTTGTCGGCCACCGGCTTGTAGGCGAGATTGAATTTCTTCTCCGCATCGAAGCGCGCATAGGCGGGCCGGATACGCAGCGCGCTGTACGGCACTTCGCCCAGGCCGCGCCATTCGAAGGTGGTGCGCAGCTCGAACACATCGGATACCAGCGCCTGCGCGGTCAGGTTGCCGTCGGGCGTGACTGCACGCACGAATTCGTTTTCCACTTCCGAGCGCCCTTGGTTGACCTGGCGCACCAGCATCAGGATCGCCTGGATCACGTCGAGCGGCTCGAAGCCGGCAATCACCACCGGCTTGCGATATTCATCGGCGAAGTGTTCATAGGGGCCGGAGCCGATCACGATGCTCACATGCGCCGGGCCGATAAAACCGTCGATCGGCACCGTGCCATAGTCGCGCACCTCGGGCGACTCCAGGATATGCGTGATGGCGGAAGGGGTCAGCACGTGGCAGCACAGTGCGCTGAAATTGCCGATGTCGCGCGCTGCCGCCTCGCGGATCACCAGCGCGGTAGGCGGCGTGGTGGTCTCGAAGCCGATCGCGAAAAACACCACTTCGCGCTGCGGATGGTCGGTTGCGATTTTCAAGGCATCGGCGGCGCAATACACCATGCGGATATCGGCGCCACGCGCCTTGGCCTTGATCAGCGACAGCCCTTCGGAGGCCGGCACGCGCATCGTGTCGCCATAGGTGCAGACGATTGCATTGCGCGTGAGCGCCAAGTCGATCGCATGGTCGATGCGGCCGATCGGCAGCACGCACACCGGACAGCCGGGACCGTGAATCATGCGCACGTTGTCCGGCAGCAGTTCACCGATACCATAGCGCGAAATCGCGTGCGTGTGGCCGCCGCAAAATTCCATGAAGCTGTAGCGCCGCCCTGGCTGCACTTCGGCGCAGATGCGCGCGGCGATTTTCTGCGCCACTTCGCCGTCGCGGAATTCATCGATGTATTTCATGTCGCCTGCACTTTTTCCAATTCATTGAACATCTCGAGCGTGCGCTGTGCCTCTTCCTGATCGAGCTTGCCGATCGCGTAGCCGACATGGACGACCACGTAGTCATCGACTCGCACCTCATCGACCAGCGCGGTCGAAATTTCCTTGCGCACGCCGGCCAGATCGACCACCGCCAGCTGATTCGGACGCACTTCAACCACGCGTGCCGGGATTGCTAAACACATAGGCTTGCCTCTTTTGCGGCGGATTGCGATGCTTGCCATTGCTGTGCCGCGACCCATGCCTGGCCGAGCGCCAGACCGGCGTCGCCGCACGACACCGTTTGCGGCACGAATACGTGCAGATCCCGTTTTTCCAGGTCGGCGCACAGGCGCGCCGTCATGACACGGTTGAAAAAGCAGCCGCCCCCCAGGGCGATGGCGCGCACATTGCTTCGCTTTGCGGCGCTGGCCGTCCATTCGGCCAATGCGGTGGCCAGCGTGGTGTGAAACAGCGCCGCGCCACGCGCGATTTCCCGCGCATCGCCGCTGTCTGCCATGGCAAATAACTGCGCAAACAGCGGCCGCAGGTCGAGCACGCCGCTGTCATCGATGACATACGCTGCGACTTGTTCCGGCTCGCCGTGCGCGGCAAGATAGTCGGCCGCCAGTTTTTCCAGCGCGATTGCGGCCTGTGCTTCAAATTCCTGCTTGACGCTGATGCCGAGCGCGCCCGCGGCCGCATCGAACCAGCGTCCGGCACCGGTTGCCTGCGGGCAGTTCAGATTACGTATAAGCATGGCCTGTACCGTCTGTGCCGCCGCGCTTCCCGCTGTCGCTCCGAAGCGCGTGACGATTTCCGCAGTGCGTCCCAGCGCATGCAACACCGACGCCGCCATGCGCCACGGTTCGCGTGCCGCGGCGTCTCCGCCGGGCAAGGCCAGCGTCTGCAAATGCCCAAGCCGCTGCCATTCCGCACGGTCCACATGCAGCAATTCGCCACCCCAGGCAACGCCATCGGTACCCAGGCCGACACCGTCCAGCGCCAGGCCGATCACCGGCTCCCGCAAACCGTATTCGGCGATCACCGCACCGATATGCGCATGATGATGCTGTACACCGATGGCGGGAACGCCCAGTCGGTCAGCCACACGCACTGCCAGTTGCGTGCTGAAAAAATCCGGATGCAGGTCATGCGCAACCACGTCAATGCGGGAACTTGCCTGCGCTAGCAGGCTTGCCACCGAATTTTCCAGCGCGATGCAATTGTCCGGATCGCCCAGATCGCCGTGCACCTCCGACCAGAGCGTTTGGTGACGCCATGACAGGCAGGCAGTATTTTTCAGCCACGCGCCGCAGGCGAGCACTGTCGCATCGGTCGAAACAGCCGGCGGATTTTGTGTATTCACAATGCCTCCGGCTGTGTTGCCGTCGCCGAAAGCGCGCTCGACACCTGATGTTCGGCAAGAATCCAGTCAAGCCAGGCATCCATGCCCTGCCCGCCGGTGGCGGACACTTGCAGTACTTCGATGTGTGGATTGATGCGGCGCGCATATGCAATGCATTGCGCAACATCGAAGCGCAGATACGGCAACAGGTCGGTCTTGTTCAGGATCATCAGCCGCGCGGCGGCGAACATGTCCGGATATTTGAGCGGCTTGTCCTCGCCTTCGGCCACGGAAAGGATCGCAACCTTGGCCGCCTCGCCCAGATCCCACATGGCTGGGCAGACCAGATTGCCAACGTTTTCGATGAACAGGATGCCGCCGGGATTATGGCGTTCGCCGTGCTGATGATCGTGCAGCGGCAGGCGCGCGAAGGCCTTGCCCACCATTTGCGCATCGAGATGGCAGCCCTTGCCGGTATTGATCTGTATGGCGGGGGCGCCGGTGGCGCGGATGCGGTCGGCGTCGTTGCTGGTTTGCTGGTCCCCTTCGATCACCGCAAGCGGCGTGTGGTTGGCGCGCGCTTTCAATGCCTCTATCGTGGCACACAGCAAAGTGGTTTTACCGGAGCCGGGACTGGAGACGAGATTCAGTGCAAGGATGCCGTGCTCGATAAAGTGCTCGCGGTTATGCGCGGCGTACTGGTTATTCTTGCCAAGCACATCCTGCTCCAGCCGTATCACGCGTGCCTGGCTGACGCCGGGTACCGACACGCACGCCGGGCCATGTCCGAAATGCAAGTCACCGGTGGCCGGATCGACCGCCTCGTGTCCATGCGGTTCATGCCTGTGGTTGTGTTCGAGTCCATGATGATGATGCATGCCGGTCGCCGGCCGCTGCACCGGACGGTAGACAAAAGCCGTGTCCGATAGTGTGTCTGCCGCCTTCTTTACGGGCTTGGTTCCGCATCCGCATACCACGCACATGTTGATCTCCTTGCTGCCTCGCGTAATAGCTTGCGAGTGTAGTTTGCTTCCCCCTTGGTGTCCAATCCGGGAATCGGCGAATCGAAGGGAGCGGGACGATTCAATTCCATTGGTTGCGATGCAGTGCTTCGCACGCTGGTTACCTGCCTTGCACTTGCCATACAAAGTGAAATCTTTGATTGCAGCATTGCACGCCATGCGTTGCCTTCATGAATGTGCCTGCTTCGCCATTTCCAACCAGCCTGGGCTCCGATCCGGCTTCAGTTCCAGGGTTATGCCGTGCCGTGGCACAAAAGTTGCGCATCAGCTCTGGTTTCGCCATGTGCATGTGCTCTTGCAATATTCGTGACAGGTCGCATGGCGGGAACGCAGGCTAACAGAACACGCATTCATTTTTAATAAAGCGCCTGTTACTTTTTTGGTTTTTGGTTCCAGTCGATGCGCTTCGAACATCAACGGAAGGGGGCAGGATGAACGGGAGTAATTACAGCAACAAGGAAGACCAGCTTGTTGCGCTTGAAAAGCGGCTGGGCATTTCGCGCCGCAGCTTCATGCAATTTTGCGCGGCAATGGCAGCGACCATGGGCCTGCCGAGCGGCGCGGATGCCGCGATCGCACAAGCGGTAGCGAGCAAGAAGCGACCCTCGGTAATCTGGCTTCATTTTCAGGAATGCACCGGTTGCACCGAATCGATGTTGCGCGCCGAGCATCCGACCCTGGAAAAACTGATCCTCGACGTCATCTCGCTCGATTACCACGAGACCCTGTTTGCCGCGGCCGGACATCAGGCCGAAGCGGCACGGCGCACGGCGATGAAGCAGAACAAGGGCAAATACCTGCTGGTAGTGGAAGGCGCGATTCCGACCAGGGATAATGGCATCTACTGCAAGATCGGCGGCCAGACCGCGATCGACATGCTGAAGGAATGCGCCGCCGATGCCGCCGCGGTAATCGCAATCGGCAGTTGTTCTTCATGGGGCGGAATGCCATCCACCGGACCCAATCCGACCGGCGCATCGAGTGTTGCCGCGGTGCTGGGCAAGCCGGTCGCCACCATTCCCGGCTGCCCGCCCAATCCGTACAACTTCCTGTCGACCGTGGTGCATTTCCTGACCTTCGGCAAGCTACCCGATCTGGATGCCAAGGGCCGCCCGAAATTTGCGTATTCGCGCCTGGTGCACGATAACTGCGAGCGCCGTGCACACTTCGATGCAGGCCGCTTTGCCATGGAATTCGGCGACGAAGGTCACCGCTCGGGCCATTGCCTGTACAAGCTCGGCTGCAAGGGGCCGGAAACCTTCGCCAACTGCCCGACCATCCTGTTCGGCGATGTCGGCTGCGCAAGCTGGCCGGTCGCCACTGGACATCCCTGCATCGGCTGCACCGAAGAAGGCATCGGCTTTGCCAAGCCGATCCATGCGCTGGCGCAGTTGAAGAACACGGTGCCGCCGCTCAGTTATCCACGCGTCGTCGAAGACAAGGGTAGCGGCGCGTCGCTGGCCGCCGTGGCCGTGGTGGCCGGTATCGGCGGCGCCGCTGTAGGCGGGACCGCAGTAATGGCCAAGAACCTCGGCAAGCACCCGGCCCCATGCGCCGGCAAAGCGGGCGCCAAGGCGGCCGATGCCGGCGAGAGGACCGAATCATGAGCATCGACCGGCGCGGTTTCCTGAAGGGCGCGCTGAGTGGCGGAGCCTTGCTTGCATCGGCCGCCCCGGCTTGTGCGCGCGACAACAAGACCATGCCGCCCGGCGCGGTCGGCTTGCTGTTCGACAGCACGTTATGCATCGGCTGCAAGGCCTGTGTGGCGGCCTGCAAGGAAGCCAACGGCATGCCACCCGAGTTTTCCACCCAGGATCAATTGTGGGACACGCCGCTCGACCTGTCCGGCAAGACGCTCAACGTGATCAAGATGTACCGCGAAGGCACGGGCGAGAACAAGGACAGCGAGAAGAACGGCTTTGCCTTCAACAAGGCCTCCTGCCTGCACTGCGCCGATCCTTCCTGCGTCTCGGCCTGCCCGGTATCGGCCATGACCAAGGACCCGATCACCGGCATCGTCGGCTATAACAAGGATGCATGCATCGGCTGCCGCTACTGCGTGGCCGCCTGCCCGTTCGGCGTGCCGCGCTTCCAGTACGACAAGGCGGTCCCGCAGATTTCCAAGTGCCAGCTATGCAGGCACCGCATGAAGGAAGGCAAATACGCGGCTTGTGCCGAAGTCTGCCCGACCGGCGCGACGCTGTTCGGCAGGGTCACCGATTTGCAGGGCGAAGCCAGGCGCCGCCTGGCGCTGGCACCGGGTGCGGATGCGGTTTTCCCGCGCGGCAATCTCAACACGCAAGATCAGCCGTCCCATGTCGCCAAGGCGGCCAAATATGTGCCGCAGGTGTATGGCGAGAAGGAACTCGGCGGCACGCAAGTGATCCGGCTGTCCGCGGTGTCGTTCGACAAGCTCGGCATGCCGACGCTACCGGAACGCTCCTACGCGGCCACTTCCGAGACCATGCAGCACACGCTGTACGGCGGGATGGCGCTGCCGCTGGTTTTCCTCGGTGCGCTGAGCTTCATCGCCAAACGCAATACCAAAGATGACGAAGACAACGGTGCTCGCGAAAAAGAGAATGCGGTGAAGAAAACGACACAAGGAGATTCCGATGTCTAACGCACAGCATGCGGCCCCCGCTCCGCTCGGCGGACCGCTGGTGACCACCACCACCGTCACGCTGGCGATCCTGGTCGCCATCGCGCTCGCGATCCTCGGCGTGCGCTTCGCCTCCGGCATCGGCGCGGTGACCAATATCAACGACGGGCAGGCCTGGGGCATCTGGGTCGTGTACGACGTGATGATCGGCTCCGCGTTCGCCTGCGGCGGTTATACGATGGCGCTTCTGGTGTACATCTTCAACAAGGGCGAATACCACCCGATGGTGCGGCCGGCGCTGCTGGCAAGCCTGTTCGGGTACACGCTGGCCGGTGTCTCCGTGATATTCGACCTCGGCCGCTACTGGAACTTCTGGCATGTATTCTGGCCCGGCTACGCGCAAGTCAATTCCGTGATGTTCGAGGTGGCTCTGTGCATCACCGCTTACATCGTGGTGATGTGGATCGAGTTCGCACCTGCCTTCCTTGAAAAGTTTGGCATGCACGACGTCAGGCGCAAGCTCAACAAGGTGCTGTTCTTCATCATCGCGCTGGGCGTGCTGCTGCCGTCAATGCACCAGTCTTCGCTCGGTTCGATGCTGGTGGTATTCGGCAACCACGTACATCCCTTGTGGCAAACCATCCTGTCGCCGCTGCTGTATCTGATGACCGCAGTATCGACCGGCTTTGCGATCGTGATTTTCGAAGCATGCCTGTCTTCGTCCGGTTTCAGGCGCCCGCTGGAGATGCATCTGCTGACCAGGCTGTCGCGCCTGATGGTGTGGCTGGTCGGCGCCTATGTGGCAGTGCGGCTGGGCGATCTTCTGGTGCGCGGCGCGCTCGGCTACCTGTTCGAATTCAATCTCAAGAGCGTCATGTTCTGGATCGAGATGGGCTTGTTCATCGTACCGCTGGTCTTGCTGTGGCAGCCTGCCGCCAGGCGGGTTCCGTCCCGGCTGTTCATCGCGGCATTCTGCCTGTTGGCCGGCGGCTTCCTGCTGCGCATCAATGGCTACCTGGTGGGCTATGAGACCGGCGCGGGCTGGCATTACTTTCCGTCGGTACCGGAAATCATGGTCAGCATCGGCATGATTGCATTGGAAATCCTGGGCTACATCGTCCTGGTCCGGACTCTGCCGATCCTGTCGAAAGAAACAAAACCATAACAATTGCGGGGCAGAGTCCATGAAACGCATTCCCTCTGCCCCCTTCTCCCGCCAGCGGGAGAAGGGTACAAATAAACACTATAAAAATTGGAGCAAAGCATGGGAAAGAGAATCACGATTGACCCGGTTACCCGGATCGAAGGTCATCTCAGGATCGATTGCGAGATCGACGGCGGCAAGGTAACCAAGGCATGGGCGTCCGGCCAGATGTGGCGTGGCGTCGAGCAAATCCTGCTGGGCCGCGATCCGCGCGATGCCTGGTCGATCACGCAGCGCATCTGCGGCGTATGCACCACGGTGCATGCGATCACGTCGGTGCGCGCCATGGAAAACGCGCTCAAGCTGGAAGTGCCGCTCAACGCGCAGTACATCCGCAACATGATCATCACCGCGCATGCGATCCACGATCACATCGTGCACTTCTACCACCTGTCCGCGCTGGACTGGGTCGATGTCACGTCCGCACTCAAGGGCGATCCGGCCAAGACCGCACAACTGGCTGAAAGCCTGTCAACCTGGAGCGGCAACAGCAAGCATGAATTCGCCAAGGTCAAGGAGCGGCTGTCCGGCTTCGTCGGCACCGGCCAGCTCGGTATTTTCACCAACGGCTACTGGGGCCATCCGGCCATGAAACTGACGCCGGAAGTCAATCTGCTGGCGACCACGCACTACCTGCAGGCGCTCGACATCCAGCGCAAGGCCAACAAGATCGTTGCCGTGCTCGGCTCGAAAACGCCGCATATCCAGAACGTGGCGGTGGGCGGCGTATCCAACACCGTCGATTTCAGTTCCCCGGCCGGACTTACGGTCGAGCGCCTGATGGCGATCAAGGGCTGGATCGACGAGCTGGCCGATTTCGTCAAGAACGTCTATCTGGTCGATGTCGCCGCCATCGGCGCCTTCTACGCGGACTGGACCGGCATCGGCAAGGGCATCACCGAATACCTGGCGGTGCCCGACCTGCCGCTCGACACCATGGGCACCAAGTTCGCGCTGCCCGGCGGCTACCTCAAGAATGGCGACCTGGCATCGTTCAAGCCGATCAACAGCTTCGCCGATCCCTATTTCCGCAACGGCGTCGAGGAGAGCGTCAAGCACGCATGGTACAAGGGCGGCAAGGGTGCGCTGCATCCGTTCAAGGGCGAGACCGATCCGCATTACACGGACTTCCAGGACACCGGAAAATATTCATGGATCAAGTCGCCCACCTTCTACAGCAAGCCGGCCCAGGTCGGCCCACTGGCGCGCGTACTGACAATGGTCGCCGCCAACCATGCACCGACCGTCAAATACGCCACGCAGACGCTCGACACCGTCAGCGCGCTGGCGAAGACCAAGGTGCCGGTCGCGGCGCTGCATTCGACCATCGGCCGCCATGCGGCACGCGCGGTATCGTGCGCGGTGCAGGTGGACGAGCTCGCCAATCAGTGGCAACTATTGATGAACAACATCGCCACGGGCGACACCAGGACCTTCAACCCGCCGAGCTTCCCGAAAGACGAAGTCGCCGGCGTCGGCTTCCATGAGGCACCACGCGGCGCGCTGTCGCACTGGGTGGTGCTCAAGGGCGGCAAGATCAGCAACTACCAGTGCGTCGTGCCAACCACCTGGAACGCGGCGCCGCGCAATGAGAACGACGCAATCGGCCCATACGAGGCAGCGCTCATGAACACGCCGGTGGCCGACCCGGAACGGCCGCTGGAAGTGCTGCGCACCGTGCACTCGTTCGACCCGTGCCTGGCGTGCGCCGTCCATGTGCTCGATACCGAGCAAAACGAAGTGGTGAAGGTGCAGGTGCTCTGATGCGAATCATCGTCCTGGGGGTGGGCAACCTCCTGCTCTCCGATGAGGGCGTTGGCGTGCGCGCGGTGGAACGGCTCGCGCGCGATTACTGCCTGCCGCCGGAGGTCGAGCTCATCGATGGCGGCACCTGCGGCATGGAAATGCTGGAAGACCTGGCGCATGCCGACCACCTGATCATCGTCGATGCGGTGCGCAGCGGCCAGCCGCCCGCAACCATGGTCCGCATTACCGGCGAAGACATCCCTGTCTTCTTCAAAACCAAGCTGTCGCCGCATCAGATCGGCCTGTCCGACGTGCTAGCGACGCTGGTGCTGACCGGCGAGCAGCCTGCCGGCATTACCGTGATCGGAGTCGAGCCGGTATCGCTGGGCACCGCAATGGCGCTGACGCCGCAAGTCGAACGCCTGTTGCCCAAACTGGTAGCGGAACTGGTGGCAGAACTGCATCAACTCGGCATCCCTGCAGAGCGCATCGCGGAGACTGCGTAATGTGCATGGCGATCCCTTCCCGCGTCGTCGCGCTGCAAGGCGAAAATGCGACCGTGGAAGCCTTTGGCAATCTGCGCGAGGTAAGCCTGATGCTGCTGCATGAAGCAGTGACGCTAGGCGACTATCTGCTGGTGCAGGCCGGCGGTTTTGCCTGTGAACGCGTCGAGCCCAATGCGGCGCTGGAAACGCTGCAGATGTTGAGCGAGATAATCGCGTCTGCGCCGGACAACGCATAATAAGCAGTGCTGGCCGGAATGGCCGCTTCTTTTCATCTCGCATGCGCAATCTCGAAGGCAAAATTCATATCAGGCTGGCGTGGGATGGGCAGCGTATTCGCCGCGCCAGCCTGGAGCCGCGCGCGCTGGTCCAGATCGGCGCCATGCTGCGAGGAAAAAGCGCGCAACATGCGGCGCAATTGATTCCCATGCTGTTTAGCCTGTGCGGCAAGGCGCAGGCCGGCGCGGCCGCGGCCGCACTCGAAGCGGCGCAAGGCGAGCCGGCACCATCGGCGTCGTTGAAGCGCGAACGCCTGGTGCTGGCGGAGGCGCTGCAGGAAACGCTGTGGCGGCTGTTGCTGGATCTGCCGGGCATCATGGGCATGGAAGCCAACCCGGCATTGCTGGCGCAAGTGCGGCAGCGCTGCGCGCAAGCCTTCGCATCGGAACAGGATGCAACGGCGTGGCAACGCTTTGTGGAAGAACTCGGCCAGACGGTCAACCATGCGCTGTTCGGGACTGCCACCACATGCTGGCGCGATATGGCCGATGTTGAACAATTGATGCGCTGCCTGCGGCAAGCGAACACCACCACCGCAAACATCGTGCTCGCATGCTGGCGCGGTACGGGCCGCTGGGGCGCTAGCGCTGTCGGGCTGATGCCGCCAGCGGATCGCGCCGGCGTGCTGGCCGCTCTCGCGCCGGGCTGGCACAGCGACGCGGATTTTGCGCGTCATCCGCATTGGCACGGGCAACCGATGGAAACCGGCGCACTGGCGCGCATGCGTGCGCATCCGGTGCTGGCCGCACTGCTGCAACTGGAAGGAGCGTCCATTCTGACACGTCTGCTGGCGCGGCTGTACGAACTGGAAGAACTGTTGGCCCGCCTGCATGCTGCGTCGCTACCGCCACAGCCCTGGGTGCAAGGCACGGCACTGGATACAGGGGTTGCCCTGGCCTGGGTGCAAACTGCGCGCGGCCTGCTATTGCATCGGGTCGCACTGGATAGGCAAGGAATGATCGAGGATTACTGCATCGTTGCCCCCACTGAATGGAATTTTCATCCCGCCGGAGCCTGCGTTCAGGGTCTGGCGGGCCAGGCCGCCGCCAGTGCGGAACAGGCGCGCCGGAGCGCCGAGCTGCTGGTGCAGGCGCTCGACCCGTGCGTTGCGTATCACATCGAGGTTGACCATGCATGAAATGTCGCTCGCCGAAGGCGTGTTGCAAGTGATCGAGGATAGCGCCAGGAGCAACGGTTTTACCAAAGTGAAGACCGTCTGGCTGGAAATCGGCGCACTGGCCGGCGTGGAAGTGGAAGCGATGCGCTTTTGCTTCGACGCGGTGGTCAAGGACACACTGGCCGACGGCACCCGGCTGGAGATCATCGAGACCGAGGGTCAGGGCTGGTGCGTCAACTGCGACAAGACGGTGCCGATCCGGCAGCGCTACGATCCCTGCCCGCACTGTGGCAGCTACCAGGTGCAACCGACCGGGGGGCTGGAATTGAAAGTCAGGGAATTGGAAGTGGTATAAGAGGCCGGTTGGTTCACCAGATGGTAGCGCCTTGATTGATGCCATGCCTGGTGGCGCGATCGTATTCTTTGTCGATCTCGTTATATTCCGTCATTAGCTGCGAGCCAATCGCTGAAATTTCCATGTTGAGCGCGTCGCAATTCTGTTGCGGCGGAATTTCACGCAAGCGTTTCTCAAGATCCTTGGCGGCGGTGATGCCGTTTTTCCAATGGCCGGATTCATGCGTCCGCAAAGCCTTGATGAATTCGTCCCACTTCGTCTTCAACGCCTCCGAGGATGACGATCGATTCGTCAGCACCGGCAAGTCGATGACGCCGCGCACCGTGATCCCGACTTTATCGATTCGGCATTGGCCCTTATCGCTGGCATGAGCAAATTTCCATTCAAGGTTCCAACGGCAAAACCCCCAGTGTCTTTGCCCGGTGGTGCTATCGACTGGCCCCGACCGCAGCATCGCGGCATCGAGCTCCGACGGACTTGCGCCCGCCACGTCGAATGTTCGAACGACAGGTTCTACGATCTGAACTCCTTCCACGAACTCGGGAGTAGCGCTCCGATTGCGATGCGGCCAAGGCATGCCGCCGCCAAACAGCATACGCAGGATCGCAATTGCAACCGCCGCGATAACAATGCGGCGCAAGCTAAACAGGCTAGCGAAAAATTCGAGCCTATCCGGCTTCGATATCGCCCGCGAAGGCGTACGCGCGGCTTGCACGCCATCGATGAATTTGTTGTAGGCGATGCTGCATGAGGGGCACTGCCAGTCTGGATTGGTGTCTGTTGACTTACGAACGTATGCGCATTTAGGGCAGGGGGTCATATGAGGTTATCAACAATGCGACGGTGCAGAAAAGTGTACACGATGGTGTCAAATTCGCGCGACACATCCATCACTTTCCGCAACACGCACAAGTAATTCCCACCCCTAACCGCATCGACTTCAACATCCTTCGGCCCGTACTTGGACAGCGCCGCCTCAATCCGCGGGAAATCGCGATAGCCAGCGCGTAGGTTGGGCTGATGAAGCGTTAGCCCAGCCTCCGCGCTTTGTCATCACACAGAAAAAATACGACGTGTAGATACGCGGCGATCAAGACCGCATCGCACGCACCCCAGGCTGGTTCAAACGCCGCGCCACGCCGTAGCCAAGCAAAATGCCGATCAGCACCAGTAAGCCGACGGCAAATTCTTTGCCATCGGCCCACGCATCCACCGTCTCGGATACCAGTCTGGACGCGCCAAAGCCCGCCACCAGCAATGCGCTACCGGCCACCAGCAAGGAAAACACGCGACCGGCGCGCTGCACGAAGCGTTCGCTGCGCCGGATCAGGCTGGCCACCACCAGGCCGTTGAGGGTATCGGTCAACACCATGCCACCGACGAAGCACAGCGCAAGGATCAGGGTGGAAGACAACCCGCCGTGCCGGCCACCCGCCAGACCGAACCAGGCCGCCAGCGACAGCGCGTCGAACGACAGGGCGAACAGGGCGCCGACCAGCAGGCTGCCGGCGCTGCCGCGCGGCAGCGGCAGACGCATCACCCAGCGCGCCAGCGGCGACCGCACCGCAGGACTGTCAGCCGGCCGTATTGCGTTGTGCAGGTTGACGACGCCGATCCAGCCAAGAAATACGATCGAAATCCAGGCGCCGAGCGGGTCCAGCCATGGTGGCAATCGGCCCATGCCGAGCGATTCGAATGACCAGGCAGCAGCAAGCACCACCAATCCGTGGCCCAGTGAAAACAGCAATCCCGCAGCACGCGCCAAGCGGTTGCGGCCAAGCCGGGATTGCAGGCGCGCGAGACCATCGATACTGGCGAGATGGTCTGCGTCAAAGCCGTGTTTCAGACCAAACAGCATGGCAAACGCCATCAAGCTACTAAACGCCAGTGATGCTTCTGGCATGCAAGTCTCCCTTTGTACATGAAATTTTTCGCTGAATCATACAAGAACCGTGCCATTGCTTTCGATATCGGGCAGCGATCCTCTCCGGCGGCATAATGCCAGCAATTTGCAGCGGATATGACCATGATCGGCGACGATGTGCGGCGAGCCATGGCGACATGCGGGCAGCGGCAAAGGCCGTGCAGACGACAAGGCGGACAGTATGTTTGCACTCGTCCGCCATGCCGCAAGCCGGCCTTGCAGCCGACACCGCGATGGCATCAATGCGCTTGATCGGCGCCAGCAACACGGCGACACCATCGCGGCCGCATCCGGTATCGTCGAAGAACCGGCAGGAAAAGATCCGGGAGCCGGAAGCCCAGGCCGCCATCAAGAAGGCGTGGCGCGGCTTTCGGCGAGAGTGGCGGGTGTCGTGGCAAATCTGTCGTAGTCGGCCTGCAACTGGAGCGCCGAATTATCCAGCAGGAATTGGCGAAACATTTTGCACGCAGGCGAGAGGCGCTTGGACGCCATGTGCACGATATGCCAGGTGCGCGCAATTGGCGTGCCATTGACATCAAGCAGCGCTATTTCGCCGGTGCGCAACTCCAGCAACAGGGTATGCAGCGACAACAGGCTTACACCCATGCCAGCCATGACCGCCTGCTTGATGGTTTCGTTGCTTCCCAGGGTGACCACTTTCGCCGGCTGAAACAGGTGATGCTTGAACATCTCCTCGGCAACGGCCCGCGTCCCCGAACCCGCCTCGCGCAATAAAAAAGCTTCGCCGCGCAATTCATGCAAGTCAAAGCGCTTTGCTTCCCGTAATGCATGATGCGCCGGCGCAATGATCACATGCGGATGGGGAGCCAGCGGCTCGGAAACGGCATCGATGCCCTTGGGGATGCGTCCCATGATCGCCAGATCAATGCCATTGTCCTGCAGCAGCTTGAGCAAGCGTTCCCGGTTGCCGATCACAAGGCGCACGTCCACGGCAGGAAATTGTTCCGAATAACGTGCCAGCAGCTTGGGAGCGAAATACTTCGCGGTGCTGACCAATCCCACCGTAATCGAGCCGGCATGCGCCCCGCTCAACGATTGCAGCGTTTCCTCCGCATCGCGCAACTCGCCCAGGATGCGCATCGCATGACGGGTGAATCTTTCGCCGGCCTCGGTCAGCGCCAGGCCGCGCCCGACCCGTTCGAATAACGCCAACCCGATCGTATCTTCCAGCTGCCTGATCTGCATGGAGACGGCGGGTTGCGTCAGGTGCAATTCCTCGGCAGCACGCGCGAAGCTCACGTGCGACGCCGCACAGATGAAAATCTGCAACTGACGCAAGGTCAGCGTGCGAATCAAATCCATGTTCCTTCCCCTTCAATCGATGGCTATCGCGTGGCCGGAGCGAGGTGAATTTGTTGCGCTGGATTGGCCAGGGCCGATAAAACATAAGCAATCGTTTAAGCCTAGCATAAAAATATCTGACTTTTCGATATGGATGCAAACGCCTATCGTGAATGCATGCACTGCACACGCTGATCCCTGAGTGAACCGGATCGGCGACCAGGCCGCTGAACATGCACTGAGCGACGCATCCAACCATTGACAGGAAAACGCCATGGACCAATCCAGCCGCTACGCCCGACTTGATCTGAAAGAAGCCGATCTGATCGCCCAGGGACAGCATGTCTTGTGCGCCTACATCATGAAGCCAAAGGCCGGTCACGGCTATCTGCAGACGGCTGCCCACTTTGCTGCCGAATCCTCGACCGGCACCAATGTCGAGGTCTCGACCACCGATGACTTTACCAAAGCGGTGGATGCGCTGGTGTATGAGATCGACGCAGAGCGGGAAATCACCAAGATTGCCTATCCGGTTGCCTTGTTCGACCGCAACATTACCGATGGACGCGCGATGGTGGCATCGTTCCTGACGCTAACCGTCGGCAACAATCAAGGCATGGGCGATGTCGAGTACGCCAAAATGCATGACTTCTACATTCCGCCCGGCTTCCTGCAATTGTTCGATGGCCCGGCGATGAACATTACCGACCTGTGGCGCGTGCTGCGGCGTCCGCTGGTCGATGGCGGCATGGTGGTCGGCACCATCATCAAGCCAAAGCTCGGTTTGCGCCCGCAGCCCTTTGCCGATGCCTGTCATGAATTCTGGCTGGGCGGCGAGTTCATCAAAAATGACGAGCCGCAAGGCAATCAAGTATTTGCACCGATGCGCGACACCATGCCATTGGTGGCCGATGCGATGCGGCGCGCGCAGGATGCGACCGGCCAGGCCAAGCTGTTTTCCGCCAACATCACGGCTGACGATCCGTTCGAGATCATCGCGCGCGGCGAATACATTCTCGAAACCTTCGGTGAAAATGCGCACCACGTCGCGTTCCTGGTCGACGGTTATGTCGCCGGCACCACTGCGGTCACAACTTGCCGGCGCCGCTTTCCAGGCCAGTTCTTGCATTACCATCGCGCCGGCCATGGCGCGGTGACCAGCCGGCAAAGCAGGCGCGGCTACACTTCCTTCGTGCATTGCAAGCTGGCCCGCATGCTGGGTGCCTCCGGGATCCATACCGGCACCATGGGTTTTGGCAAGATGGAAGGCGAAAGCCGTGACAGGAGCATTGCCTACATGCTGGAGCGCGATGCCGCCGAAGGCCCGTTCTATTACCAGGAATGGCAAGCAATGAGGGCCACCACACCGATCATTTCCGGCGGCATGAATGCGTTGCGCCTGCCGGGGTTCTTCACCAATCTGGGGCACTCCAACGTGATTCAAACCTCGGGCGGCGGCGCGTTCGGGCACCGGGACGGCGGTACCGCTGGCGCACTCTCGTTGCGGCAGGCACAGGACGCGTGGCAACAGGGCATCAACCTGGTGGATTATGCAAAGGAGCATGCTGCCTTGCGCGGCGCCTTTGCCTCGTTCCCATCGGATGCCGATGCGTTGTACCCGGGCTGGCGGACGGCGCTGAAAGTGGGAGCCTGATCATGCTGACCCATCGCACGACCCTTTCCAAATTCCTGATCCAGGAACTCGCGAACCGGCCCGCGCTGAACGGCCTGTCCGCCCTGCTGGTCGACGTGGCGGCGGCAGTGAAATCGATTTCGGCCGTGGTGGCCAAGGGCAGCCTTTCCGGTTATCACGGCAATGCCGGCTCGGACAACAGCCAGGGCGAAGCACAGAAGAAACTCGATGTCCTGACCAACGACATCATGCTCAGCCAATGCGAATGGAATGGCTTGCTGGCGGGCATGGCATCGGAAGAAATGGAGACGATTTCCCCGATTCCCGGCGACTATCTGCGTGGCGACTATCTGCTGATTTTCGATCCGCTCGACGGCTCCTCGAATATCGACGTCAACGTCGCAGTCGGCACCATTTTTTCGGTGCTGCGCAAACCGGCGGGCGACAAAGCGCTGGAGGAAGCGGACTTTCTGCGCGCCGGGCGTGAACAGCTTGCCGCCGGTTATGCAATCTATGGTCCCAGCACCATGCTGGTGCTAACGGTTGGGCAAGGCACGCATGGTTTCACGCTGGACCGGGAAATCGGCAATTTCATCCTGACGCATCCGAATATCCGGATTCCCGAAGACACCAGTGAATACGCGATCAACACCTCGAACGAGCGTTTCTGGGAGCCACCGGTCAAGCGTTATATCCAGGAATGCCAGGCCGGCAAGGCGGGTGCGCGCAAACGCAATTTCAATACGCGCTGGGTCGCATCGATGGTCGCCGATGTACATCGCCTGCTGATGCGCGGCGGCATTTACCTGTATCCGACCGACAGCAAGGATGCGCATATGCCGGGACGCCTGCGCTTGCTGTATGAAGCCGGTCCGATGGCGTTTCTGGTCGAGCAGGCCGGCGGGCTGGCCACCACCGGCCGTGCACCGTTGATGCAAGTGGTGCCGACCACGTTGCATCAGCGCGTGCCGGTGATCCTGGGATCGAAAAACGAGGTGTCGCGCGTTGAGCGATACCACACTGCGTATGAGAACGGCACAGACCAGCCGTATGAATCGCCGCTGTTTAACGAGCGGTCGCTGTTTGCACCGCAACGCATGACCCAGGCCCGATAGCAGGGCCCCGGCCGCTCTGGTTGGACAGATGGCCGATTATCGAGATGTCGACACATGAAAGATAGCCAGTCACGCGTTGCCCTTCCCAGCCCCGCTTCCATCCATGGGAGAGGGGCGCGATCAGCAATAAGAATAGTCCGGCATTGATTGAATTATCAGCAGATATCAGGGAGATGAGCATGTCCACTTTGCATCCCATCGTCGCCGTCACCGGCTCCAGCGGCGCGGGCACGACGACCGTCATGAAAAGCTTTCAGCATATTTTCCGGCGCGAGGGCCTGCATGCCCAAACCGTGGAAGGCGACGCCTTTCATCGCCATGACCGGCTCGCCATGCGCGCCAAGCTGAAAGAAGCCGAAGCGGAGGGGAACCGCCACTACAGCCACTTCGGGCCGGATGCGAATTTGCTGCAAGAGCTGGAAGCCCTGTTCCGGCAGTATGGCGAAAACGGCACCGGGAAACTGCGCAAATACCTGCATGACGAAACCGAGGCGGCGCCCTACGGGCAGGAACCCGGCACCTTCACGCCCTGGCAGGAGGCCGAACCCGGCTCCGATCTGCTGTTTTACGAAGGCTTGCATGGCGCCGTCGTGACCGACACCGTTGATGTTGCCCGGCACGCCGATTTGCTGGTGGGTGTGGTGCCGATCATCAACCTCGAATGGATCCAGAAGCTGCATCGCGACCATAACATGCGCGGTTATTCGCAAGAAGCGGTGATGGATACCATCCTGCGCCGCATGCCGGACTACATCAACTTCATCTGTCCGCAATTTTCGCGCACGCATGTCAATTTCCAGCGCGTGCCCACGGTGGATACGTCCAATCCGCTGGTTGCGCTCGACATCCCGAGCGCCGACGAGAGCTTCGTGGTGATTCGCTTTGCCCATCCGAAAGGAATCGATTTTTCCTATCTGCTGACCATGCTGCACGGCTCCTTCATGAGCCGCCCCAACATCATCGTGGTCCCCGGCGGCAAGATGGGACTGGCCATGCAATTCATCTTCACGCCCATGATCCTGCAGTTGATGGATCGCAAACGCCGCGCGGCATAAGGAGCCCCCATGAACTCGAACCAGGATCGGCAATATGGCAGCGTCTCTGCGGTCATGATGAGCAACGCCTTGCGCATGCTGGCAGTGGATGCGGTGCGGCACGCCAACTCCGGCCATCCGGGCGCGCCGCTCGGCATGGCAGAAATGGCCGAAGTGGTGTGGCATCGCCATCTGAAGCACAACCCGGTCAATCCGGCGTGGCCCGACCGCGACCGGTTCGTACTGTCCAATGGGCACGGCTCGATGCTGCTGTATGCGTTGCTGCACCTGACCGGTTACGACTTGCCGATGACGGAGCTGCAACGGTTTCGGCAATTGCACAGCAAGACCCCGGGCCATCCCGAAGTCGGTGTCACGCCGGGAGTGGAAACGACCACCGGGCCATTGGGCCAGGGGTTGGCCAACGCGGTCGGCATGGCCCTGGCGGAACGCCAGCTGGCACAGGAATTCAATCGCCCCGGCCATACCGTGATCGACCACCACACCTATGTGTTTGTCGGTGACGGCTGCCTGATGGAGGGGCTGTCGCACGAAGCGGCGTCCCTGGCCGGCACGCTCGGGCTGGGCAAGCTGATTTGCCTGTATGACGACAATGGCATTTCGATCGACGGCCATGTCGAACACTGGTTTGCCGACGACACGGCGGCGCGGTTTGAAGCGTACGGCTGGCATGTGATCCGCGCGATCGATGGCCACGATGCCGCCGCCCTCGATCAGGCAGTGCGCGATGCGCGCGCGCAC
>DATEZO010000098.1:0-5241 GCA_035255485.1 Burkholderiaceae bacterium | reverse complement strand
AGAAGTAAGTAAATCTTGTCCTGAGGAGGAAGGTATGAACAAGCAACAATCTGGTTTTACCCTGATCGAACTGGTCGTGGTAATTGTGATTCTCGGTATTTTGGCGGCGACGGCGTTGCCGAAGTTTGTGGATTTGAAGTCGGATGCGGAGGCGGCAGCTGCTAAGGGCGTCGCCGGTGCTGTCACTTCGGCCTTTGCCATAAATTATGGCGCTTTCGTGGCAAATTCCACGAAAGCACAACGAGTTAACGGAGCAGCGGTAAGCGTTCCGTCAATGCTCGCTAGTATTATGGTTGGAGGCCTTCCTTCCGGATACTCGGTGACACCTACAGTGGACTGCACAGGCACCGCCGGCGGTGCCGGAGGAACAATCGGTGTTACGGTCTCAAACACTGCTGGTTCGACAACGAGTAATACGGCAGCAGCGACGCTGATTTGCACTGGTTGATTGACTTCTAACTCGACTCCGTGAGGCGCCTCGCATTTTCGTGCGACGCGCCTCGTGTTTTTGTGGGGACGGGGAACTGGGCTTTCCGGTTTGAGAGTTAGATATCGTTGCACCTCTTTTTTGTTGGAAGAAATTCATGAGCAAGACTCCGGGGCGGATCGACCAGATTTGCGACAAGCTCTCTGAAGAATTTCAGCGCGCGGTTCCGATTCAACCTGATCGCGTCAAACGGGGCAAGCGGCTGTCCGAAAGCGAGATCAAGTCATCCTCAGAAGCAGCGTTGAAGTTGTTCTATGACGCTGCCTATCAAGAAAGGCGGCGTCATGGGCTCGGCTTGATTGGACGTGCCCGTGTTGCATTTGGTCTCCAGCAGCGACTGCTGCAAGCAGGCTATCCCCCCCCGCTGGTTAAACAAGTCCTTTTTGCCATGCTGACGACGGTTTTTGTCGGCGGCAAGCGCTAATTTTTTGCGGACGAGACAGGCATGATGAAAGGTCCGATATCCATCTTTCCATGTTTCGGCGGTGGGCTGTGGTTCTACATGGGCCGCTGGCTTGAACGCAAGGGATTGTCGACTCTGGCCGAATCCTGCTATAGAAGTGGCGCCTCCGGAACCGGAAGAATTGCAGCAGAAGCAGGATTTCAATTGAGCCAGCGGCTCATGGCCAGGGATCTCAACCAGGAAGCGGTCGATGCATGCCAGGAGGCGCTGCGCGCTGATCCGGCGTATGCAAAGGCCTGGTGTGCCTTGGGCGCCGCACAACGACGCCTTGCCCGGATGGACGCATCACGTGAGGCCTATGAAAAGGCGATTGAACTCGATCCAGATTATGCACAGGCATGGAGCAATTTGGGTGAGTGGTGGTTGGTCAAAGGCGAGACTCCTGCGGCACTGGAAAAGATCGAGCGCGCGCTGAAAATCGAGCCGCGATTGCTGCAGGCATTGAACAATCGCGTTGCGGCGCTGTACGAATTGGCGAAGTTCACGGACGCAGAGTCTGCCGCTCGCGAAGCGATCGAGTTGCATCCGAATGAAGCGGCCTTGCACGTCAACCTGGGCAATGTTTTGCTGCATTCAGGAAAAGCACGTCCGGCAGTGAAGGCATTTCGCAAGGCTCTCGAATACGATCCATCATGTCCGGAAGCCCACCTCGCGCTCTCGACCTTGCTGGGCGAGACCCGGCGCCTTGCGGAGACGCTCGAATACTTCGAGCATGAGATTGAAGTTAAAGGGGAGAGTGTCCAGCGTCTCGCTTCGCTGGCATTGGCCCAGCAGGCAAAGGGTAATTTGTCCGAGGCGGAGGCGACGTGCCTGAAAGTGCTTCGGATGCAGCCCAATAACATTTCGGTCCTGATCACGCTTGCAGGATGCCTGAGTGTGAAAGGCGATCATCAGGGCGCGATCCGCCTGCATGAAAGGGCATTGGCGGAAAATCCGGACATGCCGGCGATCTATTCGAACATCGCCTTTGACGCCACCTATCTGCCGGATATCTCCGCCGATGAAGTATTTGCCTACCATCGGGAATGGGCGGATCGATTCGAGAAAGTCAACGACAAGAAACCATTCGGCTACGACCAATCCCGGGATGCGGATCGTCCGTTAAGGATAGGTTACGTGTCCGGAGACTTTGGCAGGCATCCTGTGGGTTTCCTGCTGAGGGACGTGATGCGCAACCACGACCGGCAGCAGGTCGAAATTTATTGCTATTCCATGATGCGCGCCAGCGACGATGTCACCGATGCCATCCGCTCCAATGCGGTTGCATGGATCGATGCGCTGTTGATGACCGATGATGAACTGGCGGAGCAGATTCATCAGGACCAGATTGACATCCTGGTGGACCTTTCCGGGCATACCGCCTACAACCGCTTGCCCGCATTCGTGCGCAGGCCTGCGCCGGTCCAGGCAACCTGGATCGGCTACTTCCATTCGACCGGGTTGAAGAACATCGATTACTTCATCACCGACCCGGTGACGACACCCGCCAATGCGGGGCAGCTGTTTTCCGAGACGCCGGTGTGGCTGCCGCACTCCCGTTTTTGCTACTCGCCGCCCGAGTACGCGCCAGATGTTGCGCCGTCGCCGGTCCTCGATGTCGGCTATATCACCTTCGGCTCATTCAATCGCGTCGAAAAGCTGGTTGATCCGGTAATCTCTGCCTGGGTCAGGATTCTTGATGCGGTTCCGGGCAGCCGGCTGCTGCTGAAGGCCGGCGTGCTGGAGAATGAAAGCGTGCGCGAGTCCCTGCGTCGCCGCTTTGCCGAGCTGGGGCTGAAAGGCGACCGGCTGGAATTGCGCGGGCCATCGCAACATCCGGAAATGCTGGAGCAGTATGGCGAAGTTGACATCGCCCTCGACCCGTTTCCTTTTAATGGCGGCATGACGACACTGGAGGCGCTCTGGATGGGAGTGCCGGTCGTGACACTGGCTGGCAACAGCGTGGTTTCGCGGCAATCTGCCTCTGCACTGACCAATATCGGGCTGACCGAACTCATCTTCGACGACCTTGACATGTATGTTGAAGGCGCGATCTCGCTCGCACACAAGGTCGAGCGTCTTTCCGGAATGAGGCAACAGATCCGACGCCGCATGGCAAACAGTCCGCTGTGCCAGCCGGAGCAGTTCACCCATGATCTGGAGACGCTGTACCGCCGCATGTGGCAAGCCTGGCTGCGCGACGAGAAGCTTGGCGCGGAGATTGTACCGGGTACACCTGTTGCAAGAAAAAAGGTTCTGCATGTCGGCTGCGGTCCTGCCGACAAGCGCTCGTTACCCGTCCATTTTCAAAGCCGCTGGCAGGAAATCCGCCTCGACATCGATCCGGGCGTCAATCCGGATGTCGTTGCAAGCATGCTCGACATGGCCGCGGTCGAGAGTGGCAGCGTGGATGCTGTTTACTCGTCCCACAACATCGAACACTTGTATCCGCATGAAGTCGAGGTGGCGCTGAAGGAGTTCAGGCGTGTGCTGAAACCCGACGGACTCCTGGTGCTGACTTGTCCGGATCTGCAATCAGTGTGCGCGCTGGTCGCCGATGACAAGCTCGAAGAACCTGCCTATGTCGCTCCCGCCGGGCCGATTGCGCCGATCGACATCCTGTACGGCCACCGGCCTGCGATGGCAAGGGGCAACCTCTTCATGGCGCACAAGACCGGATTTACCGCACGAAGCCTTGACCGCGTACTTCGCGAAAGCGGCTTTGAGGCGACGGTGGTGGAGCGCGGACCATCCTATGACCTTTGGGCGCTTGCCTATTCAGCGACAGTGGAGTCAGGCAGGGTGGAGGGCGACAGGAAATCGTGTTTCCCCGCGTCGCTCAACCAATAAAAGGAATTGGAACTGGCTTCCTGAAAGTTGGTTGGGGTTTCCGTGAGGCATAATAGGTTCGCAGCTGGCTCCATGCGTGGTTGTCGGCGGGCCAGCGGATTTAATCCAGGTCGGTGACAGGTGCCATATCGGTATCGCCGCGGCCGCTTCTTGGATATTCAGAAACGTCGATCGCTGATGATGCATACAAGAACAACCGGCTTCACACTCGTCGAACTGATCAGCATCATGATCATCATCGGCATCCTTGCCGTGGTCGCGCTGCCGCGCTTTTTCGATCGCTCCACGTTTGAGGCGCGGGCTTTTTCTGATCAAACTCTGGCTATCCTGCGCTATGCGCAAAAAGCCGCGATTGCGCAGCGCCGAACGGTTTGTGTCACTTTCACCTCCACCACCGTCTCGCTTACCATCGCCGCAGCCGCAGGGACGAACACCTGCGGCGCGAATCCTCCGCTGTTGGGGCCCGGAGGTGAAAACCCCTATCAGATCACGGCCAAATCGAATATCAGTTTTTCAGCGACGCCGGCCACCTTTTATTTCACATCGTTGGGTCAGGCAAGCGTCACGCAAACCATACAGGTGTTAGGAGCCCCTGACAGCATCACGGTAGAGAGGGAGACCGGCTATGTCCATACGTAGTTTCCCGGTCAACTATCGTGCATTGCAGAGCGGGATCTCGTTCGTCGAACTCATCATGTTTATCGTGATCGTCAGCGTCGGGATCGTGGGGATTCTGTCGGTGATGAATCTGACGACAGCACACAGTTCCGATCCATTGGTGCGCAAACAGGCGATTGCCATCGCGGAGTCGCTGCTCGAAGAAATCGAGATGCAGCCTTTCAGCTACTGCGATCCGGATGATCCCAGCGCCGCGTCTCCCGCAGTTACCCAACCTGGCGACTGCGCTATACCGGAAGGCTTCGGTCCGGAAGGGGGCGAAACACGCACTGATTCTGTGCTGCCGTTTGATAACGTCAACGACTACGTGGACGCTAACGGCGTACCCAAAGCGATCGCGATTGTCGACGTCAGCGACAACACGGCGATTGCCGGATTGAGCGCCTATAGCGCAACCGTCACCATCACCCAGGAATCAGTCGGGTCCGGAGCGGGCGCAGTCGCCGCGACGGAATCGCTGCGGATCGATGTCAGGGTGACAGGGCCGGCCGGCACGGATGTCACCCTGACGGGTTATCGCCTGCGCTATGCGCCATGGTCGGTATGAAGCGGCCTATGACTACCCTCGTGAAGAAACCGCATCAAGGTTTCACGCTGCTCGAGGCGATCATCGTGATCGCGATTACCGGCATTATCGCAGCGGTCGTGGCGGTATTTATCGTCAAGCCCGTGCAAGGCTACGTTGATTCCGCGCGCCGCGCAGAAATGACGGACACGGCGGATACGGCCTTGCGCCGGATTTCCCGCGACCTGCACCTGGCCTTGCCGAACAGTGTGCGCGTCA
>DATEZO010000097.1:0-7027 GCA_035255485.1 Burkholderiaceae bacterium | reverse complement strand
AATGCGTCGACCGGCATGGTTCCCAGATCGACGTTGCCCCGCGCACGCACGGCCACTGTTTTCGCATCCCGCTCCTTGTCGCCAATAACAACGATATAAGGCAGCTTTTGAACCGAATGCTCGCGTATTTTATAGGTTATTTTCTCATTACGCAAATCGAGGCGCACTCTAAACCCTTGTTTTTTCAGGTTTTGTGCAACTTCTTGAGCGTAATCAGCCTGTGCGTCCGAAATGTTCAGTATTGCAATCTGAACGGGAGCCAGCCATAACGGCAGCGCCCCCGCGTGATTTTCGATCAAGATGCCGACAAAGCGTTCCATCGAACCCACGATGGCCCGGTGCAGCATGACTGGTACCTTGCGCGTATTGTCATCCGCGACATATTCTGCGCCGAGACGGCCCGGCATCGAGAAATCAACCTGCATCGTTCCGACCTGCCACGGCCGACCAAGCGAATCTTTCAGGTGGTATTCGATCTTCGGACCGTAGAATGCACCCTCGCCAGGCAACTCTTCCCAGGTTACGCCGCAGGCGCGCAGCGCAGAGCGAAGGGTTTCCTCCGCCCTATCCCAGGTTTCGTCCGACCCGATGCGACTGTCGGGGCGCAAGGCGATCTTGATTGATATCTCGGTAAAACCAAAGTCTTTGTAGACGCGCATTGCCTGCTGATGGAATGCGGTGACCTCGCCCTGAATCTGTTCTTCAGTGCAAAAAATATGGCCGTCGTCCTGGGTAAAGCCGCGTACACGCATAATCCCGTGCAGCGCTCCGGACGGCTCATTGCGGTGGCACTGCCCAAACTCACCATAGCGCAAAGGCAGATCGCGGTAGCTGCGCATGTCAGAGTTGTAAATCTGTACATGCCCGGGGCAATTCATCGGTTTGAGTGCGTAATTCCGGTTCTCAGACTCGGTCACGAACATGTTTTCGCGATAGTTTTCCCAATGGCCGGTCTTCTCCCACAAAGCACGGTCCAGAATCTGCGGCGCCTTGACTTCCTGATACCCGTTTTCCTGATAGACGCGGCGCATGTACTGCTCGACCTGCTGCCAGATTGTCCAGCCCTTCGGATGCCAGAAAATCAGGCCCGGCGCCTCGTCCTGGAAATGGAACAAATCCAAGGCTTTGCCCAGTTTGCGGTGATCGCGCTTTTCAGCCTCTTCCAGCATGTGAAGGTAAGCGTCCTGGTCTTCCTTCTTTGCCCAGGCGGTGCCATAGACACGCTGCAGCATCTCGTTCTTCGAATCGCCGCGCCAATATGCGCCGGCGAGTTTCATCAACTTGAAAACCTTCAGCTTGCCGGTTGACGGCACATGGGGACCACGGCACAGGTCGGTAAATTTTCCTTCTGCGTAGAGCGAGACGTCCTCGCCCTGCGGAATGGATCCGATGATTTCAGCCTTGTAAGCTTCTCCGATCGATTTGAAATACGCAACGGCCTCATCGCGCGGCAGGACTTTGCGAACCACCGGCTCGTCCTTCTTTGCCAGTTCAGCCATCTTCTTTTCGATCGCCTGCAAGTCCTCCGGAGTAAACGGGCGCTTGTACGAGAAGTCGTAGTAAAAGCCGTTTTCAATTACCGGACCGATAGTGACTTGCGCATCGGGGAACAATTCCTTCACCGCATAGGCAAGCAAGTGCGCGGTCGAGTGACGAATCACGTCCAGACCTTCCGGATCCTTGTCGGTGACAATTGCAAGATCGGCATCGCGCTCGATCAGGAAAGACGTATCGACGACCTTGCCGTCGACCTTGCCTGCCAGCGCCGCCTTTGCAAGGCCTGCACCGATGCTTGCGGCGACTTGCGCAACCGTTATCGGGCCATCAAATTGACGTTGCGAACCGTCTGGAAGTCGGACTGAAACCATTTTGCGCTCCATGTCAGTGCAGAGTTAAAACTGACGCTAGAAGATTGAATATCAAAAACTGCAGACGAAAAAAAACGCGGACTAGCCGCGCTTTTTCTTATTGCAATGACGAAAAAGGTCTCCGACTAGCGTCGCTCCCAAACCATGTTAGTGGTAGTTCGCGGTGTCATAACCGGATTGCCTTTCTCGCTCTTACGAAGGTACTGCTTTTTCGTTGGTAGGCTCGATTGGACTCGAACCAACGACCCCTACCATGTCAAGGTAGTGCTCTAACCAGCTGAGCTACGAGCCTAAAGAAGCGAAATTATAGCGGCATTTTTTTGAATTTGCTAGTGCCTTTGCTTAACGGCATCTCGAATTGGTAATAAACTTCTCCTGCGACGGCATTCATGCGAGCATGAACATCGCGAGTCTGCTGGCGATCGTCGCCGGTGCCTGTCGTTTTTCAGGAACGAATCCTGTAGAGCGAAAACGAGCATTTCCAAGATCACACTAAACCTGAAATCCGGGCCGATATCCCATGAATCGGCCTATCCAACTGAAGTCATGCATACAACGCCCTCCAACTCTACCTCAAGCCATCTGCACGCCCATCGCGCCGGTGATGCGTCCCATCACCATGTCGTCGAAGGACGAAGCCCCAAAGTACTGGGCTGGGCGGTGGTGTTGACACTGATCTTTGCCGCGATCGAGGCCTTTGCCGGATTCTGGTCCAACTCGCTGGCCTTGATTTCCGATGCGGGACACATGGTGACCGACAGCACGGCACTCGGACTGGCACTGTTGGCACAAATGATCGCTCGACGTCCACCGTCACCGAAACATTCATTTGGCTTTGGACGGGCTGAAGCGTTGGCAGCATTCATCAATGCGCTCGCCATGCTGGCAATTGTTGGCTGGATCGTTTTCGAGGCCGCGCGGCGCTTTTCCAGTCCGCAGTCAGTTCAGGGCAAAACTGTTTTTGTTGTCGCCTTGATCGGTCTGGTGATCAATCTTGCGGTCGCTTGGGTGCTTTCGCAGGACAAGCAAAGCGTCAACGCCAGGGCGGCACTCATTCATGTCATCGGAGATCTGCTCGGATCCGTGGCTGCGCTGATCGCCGGTGCAGTGATTTATTTTACCGGCTGGATGACCATCGATCCGCTGCTGTCTCTGGCCGTATCACTATTAATTCTGAAATCCACCTTTGGCATCTTGCGCGAGTCCTATCATTTCCTGATGGAAGGTGTGCCGCATCATATCGATTACCTGCAGGTTGGTGAGGATCTAGCTGCAATCGACGGCGTGCTATCGGTACACGATCTGCATGTATGGGAAATGACTCCTGGCCAACCCGCGCTGATCGGCCACGTTGAAATCCGCTCCCTGCTTGAATGGCCAACGCTGCTTCAGGCGATCAAGGCCATGCTCTTGGAAAAACATGCCATCGACCATGTGACACTACAGGCGGAACTGCCGACAATGGCCGATGAACATTAGCTGCAACTTACTGACGCTGCGCTTGCAGCACGCCGTTAACATCCCTTATGACCATCAACGCCTTTTGCAACTGTTCAGTCGAGGAGATTTCAGCGGTAAACGACATGCGCGCCTGACCCTTCGCGCTCTGGGTGTTGACGCCGATGACGTTGATTTTCTCTCTTGAGAAAACCTCGGTAATATCGCGCAACAAGCCTTGTCGATCATTCGCGAGAACGAAAATGTCCACAGGATAAACCGTCTCCCTTCCTGCCTCCCCCCACGTGGTCTGGATCACACGTTCGAGTGCCTTCATCCGCATTTGCGCAAGGTTTTTGCAATTGGCACGGTGGATCGACACGCCTTTTCCTCTGGTGATGAAACCGACAATTTCATCGGGCGGTGCGGGCTTGCAGCAGCGCGCCAGCTGAGTCATGAGGCCATCTGTGCCGACGACGAGAACCCCGGAACGTGCGCCCTGCGCGACGCTGGACGCGCGGCTCTTGTTTGGCACGATGGCTTCTTCGACAGGCTTCGGCGCATTCTTGGCGTCATCCTCATGCAGAACATATTCGATATTGCGCAGGCTGAACTCTTCTTTGCCAACCGCAAGAAACAAATCGTCGAGCTTCGAAAAGCCGAGCTTGTGCGCCAACTCTTCAAGATTGATGGCAGTCTTGCCCTCTCGCTGCAAGGTCTTCTCAACGAGGCTACGACCATGCGAGAGCGTTTCCTGCTGCTCGATAGCATTGAACCACGCGCGGACCTTGGTCCGGGTGCGCGGGCTTGCGACATAACCGGGGCTGAGCCAATCGCGCGACGGCCCGGCCGCAGCGCCACCCCGCGCCGTGATGATTTCAACCGTCTGCCCGTTCTTCAAGACCGTATTCAGGGGCACCATTGCGCCGTCGACGCGAGCGCCTCGGCATCGATGGCCGACATCGGTATGCAGGTGATAAGCAAAATCGATCGGTGTGGCGCCATTTGGCAATTCGATGACGCGAGCCTGCGGCGTCAGCACATAGATGCGATCATCCAGCGCCGCGGATTTGAGCTTTTCCACCCATTCGCGCCGCATGTCTTCCTGCCCCACTACCGCGTCAGCAACTTCGCTCTTCCACGCAAGGAGCTGGCGTAACCATGCGATTTTTTCGTCGTACTTCTGCGCGGAGAAATTCGACCCGCCACTTTCCTTGTAGCGCCAGTGGGCCGCCACGCCATACTCTGCAAAGCGATGCATTTCATGCGTGCGTATCTGCACTTCCAGCGCGCGCCCGTCTTCTGCAACCACAACGGTATGCAGCGACTGGTAACCATTCGGCTTCGGGCGCGAGATGTAATCATCAAACTCGTCGGGAATGGGGGTCCAGATGTTGTGCACGAGACCAAGTACGGTGTAGCAAGCCTTGACATCGTCGACGATCACACGGAATGCGCGCACATCGTACAACTCGGAAAAATCGAGCGATTTTCCACGCATCTTGTTCCAGATACTGAAGATATGCTTCGGCCTTCCGGATACCTCGGCCTTGATGTCTGCCGCTGCCAGTTCCGACTTCAGTCGACCGATCGCCGCCTCGACGAAGCTTTCGCGCTCGAGACGCTTTTCCTCGAGCATCCTGGCAATGCGCTTGTAAGTCGTCGGTTCGAGGAAGCGAAACGCCAGATCTTCGAGCTCCCATTTCAACTGCCATATGCCGAGCCGGTTTGCCAACGGCGCATACAGATCGAGCGTCTCGCGCGCGTATTGCTGCGTCTTTTCGTTTTCCAGCTTGAGCTCGGAGAAATAGCGCAATGTCGTCACCCTCGAAGCAAGGCGAACGAGCACCGCACGCATATCCGATGCCATGGCGAGCAGCATCTTGCGCAATGTTTCAAGATGCTCTGCGGCCTGCTGCGACGCGTTCTTGCCACGACCAACCTCGTGCTGTCCGAAGGTCTGCACATGCAAGCGCATCAACTGCCGAATGCCATTCACCAGGTCGGCGATATCCTTCCCGAATCGGGATTCGATCGTTTCAGCCGCCTTGGGATCGATGACAGGAAGTTCTGTCAATAGGCCGGCAATGCGCGTATCGGCGTCGGTATTGAGCAACGCAAGCACGCTTGCGATGCCTTGCGCGAATTCGAATGCATCCTGCCCCGTGATCATGGTGTTGCCGCGATAGATCGGTTCGATGAAGCCAAGCGCATCCATCACGCGTGCGCCGTCCTCCATCGTCAATCCGGAAGACAACAGAACATGTGTTTCGCTTTGCGTTGCTGCGACGGAGACCATTCAGCGATTATCTCTGTGCGGCAGTCACGACCATCTCGATCAGCCACTCCGGCTTCGCGAGCTTCGCTTCAACGGTTGCGCGCGGTGGAGAATTGCCCTCGGCAACCCATTCATTCCATGCGGCGTTCATTTCACCAAAATCTTTCATGTCCGCGATAAATATCTGACACATCAGAATGCGTGATTTGTCGCTGTTCGCTTCAGCCAGTAAACGGTCGATATGACCAAGCACCTCGCGCGTCTGGCCGGCGATATTCTGCGTCAGGTCTTCTGCGACCTGCCCAGCAAGATACACCGTGCCGTTATGTATTGCGACCTCGGAGAGCGTCTTCCCTGTATGCAAACGTTTGATATCCATGATGTCCCGTTGTTGAATCCGTGTTACTGGAGCAAAAACTCCTTCACGACATTGATCTGGTCTGCGTGCAGGAAGGTGGGTGCATGCCCGACACTGGGGATCTCGACCAGTTTCGCCTTAGGCCCGCGCGATGTCATCGCTTGCGCGGCATCGTGCGTCAGCAAGTCGGATTGCGCGCCGCGCACCACAAGAGTCGGACAGGAAATGGCATCGTACATCGCCCACAGCACTGCCTCCATCTGCCGAATGCTTTCCGGCGTTGGCGCCTTGATCGTGGACGCGATGCCGGGATCATAATTTCGAATCCATTGGCCATCCTTATCCTGCTTCAGCACATCGGTCGCAAGCTTGTTCCACTCCTCATCGGCATGCGGCCCGAACGGCAATGAAATTTCCTTGATATAGTGCACTGCTTCATCGAAGGTCTTGAACCGAACCGGTTCTCCGATATAAGTTCCAATGCGGGTCAGCGCCTCCGGATTAAGCGATGGGCCGACATCATTCAGGACAAGTTTGCGAATTGGAGTGTCTTGCAGCGACGCCAAGCCGATCCCTATCAAGCCCCCCATCGATGTCCCCAGCCAGTGCACCGATTCCGCATCGATGCGTGCAAGCAAAGTCACCATGTCGCTGACGTATTGCGGAATCTGATAATGCTGCGGATCGCGCAGCCAACCGGAACGCCCTCGGCCGACGACGTCCGGGCAGACCACGCGATATTCCCCGCACAATTCCCTCGCCAGATTGTCGAAATCATCGGAGACGCGAGTGACTCCATGCACACAAACGAGCACCTTCGAATTCCGCTCGTCGCCCCATTCCTTGTAGGCCATTTTATGCAGGCCGGACGGGGACAGGCATTGCAGCGTTTTAATCCGATGTTGAGTCATTTTGTCGGGTATCAGTAAATCCGATTGTCATTCTCACATTTTACTGGTCGTTCCGCTTAAAATCCTATCTAAGTTTGTCGCAATTCCAAATTTCATTCGAAGAGGGACATCATGCAAGGCAATATGCACAAAGGGAAGACTGCGCTCGTCACCGGATCGACATCCGGCATCGGCT
>DATEZO010000096.1:0-8573 GCA_035255485.1 Burkholderiaceae bacterium | reverse complement strand
GGAGCGTGCCTCGCGCGCCGACCAGCGGGAAGCGCAGCGACAGCTCCGGATTAATATCAGCCAGGCCTATTACGACCTGCTCGCTGCGCAAGAAAAATGGCGAACTGCGACAGAAACGGTCGCGTTGTTCGACAACACGGTAAATGCGGCACTAAAGCGGAAAAAGGCGGGAGATATCGCCGGCGCGGACGTGGAGAGAATTCAAGTTGACGCACTGCGCGCTAGGAATGATAGTCGCCAAGCGGAAGCCGACGTCGCTAAAGCACAACTCGCACTCGCGCTATTGATGGGCGTCGATGCCCAGGAAAACGCCGTCCACGCCACCGATCAATGGCCGGAGCTGTATCAGCCGCGGCTGGAAGCCGAGATCGACAAGTTGCTCGACCAGCGCCCCGACATCAAGGCGGCACAAGCGCGTGTGGAAGCTGCAGAGGCCGCTAGCAGGCTGGCACTCGCATCGAGAACACGCGATGTATCAGTAGGCGTGCAATTTGAGCATTTCCCAAGTAGTAACGCCAACCCGCAAGGAAGCGGCAACAGTTACGGCGTATCGGTCCAAATCCCGTTGTTCACGCGCTATTACTTCGACGGAGAAATTCGTACTGCGCAAGTGGCGCTCGATACCGCCCGCCAGAACCTGGGCAAAACGCGGAGCATGGCGCGCGCCGATCTGCGCCGATCGCTGCACGAGCTACAGGCTGCGGCCGACCGCGTTCTCCGCTTTCAACAAGAGCTTTTGCCCGCAGCAAGGAGATCTGCCGATGCCGCTGAATACGCCTTTAAGAACGGCGCCATCGGCGTCATGGATGTACTGGATGCCCGCCGCATCTATCGCATGGCGCAAACGGAGGCGGTTTCCGCCCAGGCGGATTATGCAAAGTCGCTTGCCGCATGGCGAGCGACCGTCATGGAAGAAAGTGCAAAATGAAATCGAGAACCAAAGTCATCGCCACCGTCAGTGTAGCCCTCGTATGTGTCACATTGGTTGCCGGTGCCAGGCATGTTGCCGCATCGCGCGAGTTAAAGAGCGAGGGCCTTCCCCAGAAGGAAAAGCGTGAGCCGGGCATTGTCAAATTTGCACCGGGTGCGGCTGAACTGTCTTCATTCAAAATTGCCTCTGTCTCCGAAGCGCCGATGCCGTTGGCAGAACCAGTCAATGGCCGCATCATCTATGACGAGAATGTCACGGCACGTGTCAGTTCGCCGGTACTTGGCCGCGTCGTGGGGCAGCATGCGGAAATCGGGGATCGCGTCGGCCGCAATGCCGTCTTGCTCGAGATCGATTCCCCGGATCTGGCCGCAGCCGAGTCCGATTGGCGCAAGGGCCAAGCCGACGAGGTCCGCAAAAAGCTGGCCTTGGAGCGGGCAAAAAATCTCTTCGACAATGAAGTGATCGCGCGCAAGGAATATGAAACAGCAGAAGCAGACTACCGTCAGGCTGTCGCTGAAACCAAGCGGGCAAGCTTGCGCATGAAAAACCTGAATGCCTCCGGAAATGAAAATGGAAAATTTGGATTAAAAGCGCCGATTGCCGGCATCATCGCCGACAAGCAAGTCAATCCGGGGCTGGAAGTTCGTCCGGATCTCCCCAATCCCCTATTTGTGATTACCGATGTCAGCCGGCTATGGGTGATAGCCGACGTGCCGGAACGAAGCATCGCCGAAATCAAGCCAGGCCAAGCCGTCAGTATCGAAACGGATGCCTATCCAGGCCAGCGCTTTATAGCGACGGTTGATCGTGTCGGTCTCGCACTCGATCCGAATACGCGACGCGTCGCGGTTCGCTGCTCGGTGAAAAATCCGGATAAAAAACTTAAACCTGAAATGTTCGCGAAAGTGTTCTTTCTTGCCGACGGGGAGAAAAAGGGAGTTCAGGTGCCCAATACCAGCCTGATCGTGGATGGCCTGCACAACTACGTGTTTGTCGAAAAGACGCCGGGCATCTTTGAAAAACGTCTGGTAACTGTGGCGCTCAAGGGCAGCGAGTCCAGCTTCATCGAAGGGATGTCGAATGGCGAACGCCTGGTCACCGAAGGCGCGCTACTGCTCAATTCCGAGGCGGCGAATGCTCAATAAGTTAATCGATTTTGTCCTCACTCAACGCGTCTTTGTCCTGGTACTGGTCGCAGCGCTGGGCGTGTTCGGCTACCGCGCCCTTGCCGATCTGCCGATCGAAGCCTTCCCCGACGTACAGGACGTGCAAGTGCAAATCGTCACACAGTATCCGGGGCAGGCGCCGGAGGAAGTGGAGCGGACGGTAACGCTCCCGATTGAACGGGAGATGAGCGGGGTGCCGCACCAGACGCAATTGCGTTCGGTGACAATCACTGGCCTGTCGGTGGTAACCCTGACCTTCGAAGATGGCACAGACGATTATTTTGCGCGGCAACAGGTATTGGAAAAGCTGCAGAACGTGACTTTGCCAACGGGTATCCAGCCTGGCCTCGCACCACTGACAACGGCGGTCGGCGAGATTTATCGCTACATTGTCGAGGCGCCCGCCGGCATGTCGGCAAATGAGATCCGTTCGCTGCAGGACTGGGTGATCCGTCCCAACCTGCGCATCGTTCCAGGGGTGGCCGACGTGGTGAGTTTCGGCGGCACCGTCAAGGAATACCAGGTCCAGATCGATCCTTATGCGCTCAAGCGCTATGGCATTACGATCGACCAGGTCAGCCAGGCCCTGTCCAACAACAGCACCAATGTCGGGGGCGGCATCGTGCGCCGTGGTGACGAGGCACTGGTTATTCGCGGCATGGGCATCTTTCGCCAGCTTGAGGATATCGGTCGGGTAGTCATTACCGCCAAGGCCGGCAAGACTGTGCTCGTATCTGACGTTGCTCAAGTCAAAATCGGAGCCCGGCCGCGTTCCGGCATCGTCGCCTTCAATAATGGAGACAGTGTCGTGGAGGGCATTGTCCAGATGGCGAAGGGTGGCAACGCCACCAAGGTCATCGACGACTTGAAAAAGCGCATTGACGAAGTCAACGCCAAGCTCCCGAACGGTGTCCGAATCCGCACAATCTACGATCGCACCAAACTGATCAAGCATACGGTGCGCACCGTCGGTGAAAATCTGCTGGTCGGTGCCGGCCTGGTGATTGCAATCCTGGTTCTGTTCTTGCAGAACTGGCGCGCGGCACTCATCGTCGCGACGGTGATTCCCTTTTCACTGCTGTTTGCCTTCATCATGCTCAATCTCAAGGGCATCCCGGCAAACCTGATTTCCCTGGGCGCTGTCGATTTTGGCATCATCATCGACGGTGCGGTCGTGCTGGTCGAGGCGCTCATGGTCCGGCTGGCCGTCAAGCAGTTTAATGCGTCGATGGCGTCATCCGAAATGGGATGGCGCATGGCGACGCTCAAACAAACCGTGGTCGAACTGGGCCATCCGATCTTGTTTGCAAAAGCCATCATCATTCTGGCCTTTATCCCGATCTTTACGTTTCAGCGCGTCGAGGGAAAAATCTTCTCGCCGGTAGCGCTCACACTCAGTTTCGCCATGCTGGGCGCGGTCATTTTAACCATGACCTTTGTCCCTACCCTGCTGGCGTTAACCATGAAACGGCATACGCTGGAAGAAAAGCATATCGTCTGGATGCACGGCCTGCAGCAGCGTTACCGTAAATTGCTGCATTACGCCTCCGGTAAGCGCTTTATCGTGATGACAGTCTCCGGCGGTATTCTGGCGGTGACGCTTTCACTCGCGCCGCTGCTCGGCAGTGAATTTCTGCCAAAACTAGATGAAGGAAACATCTGGCTCACCATTACCCTGCCCCCATCCAGTTCACTGGAGACGACCAAGAACATCGAGCGGCAGGTCCGGGCCATTCTGCGCAGCTACCAGGAGGTCGGCGACGTCATCTCGCACGTCGGGCGCCCGGACGACGGCACGGACCCGAAAGGCCCCAACAACATGGAAGTTCTGGCCGACCTCGCGCCGCGCGAAAAATGGCGCTTTTCCGACAAGGAAGCGCTCATCGCCGACATATCCCGAAAAATTCGGGCCATCCCTGGCGTGCCGACTAATTTCTCCCAAGTCATCGAGGACAATGTCGAAGAAGCTCTGTCTGGCGTGAAAGGCGAGATCGCGGTCAAGATATTCGGCCCCGACCTGCAAATCCTGACGCAAAAAAGCGAACAGATCGCCACCATCCTCAACAGTATTTCCGGCGCCAGCGATGTGGCGGCCGTGCGGATCGACGGGCAAAGCGAGCTGGACATCGCCATCGATCGCGACAAAATCGCTCGCCTCGGCATCAACGTCTCCGATGCAAATGCCGCAATCCAGACTGCGCTTGCCGGCACGGCCGTGAACACCTACTACGAGGGAGACAAGCGTTTCGACATCACGATCCGCCTAAGCGAACGCTACCGGGATTCGATTGACGACATCTCGAACATCCAGGTTAACCTGCCGGCCGGGGCAGGCACGATCAGCCTCGGCGACATCGCGAAAATCGAAGTGCGGCAAGGCGCCGCGCGCATTAGCCGCGAAGCGGGCGGGCGCAACGCGTCGGTAAAGGCCAATCTATTGGGGCGCGACCAGGGAAGTTTTGTCGCCGAGGCACAGCAAAAGGTCAGGGAACAGGTGAGCCTTCCGGCAGGCTACCAAATCACCTGGGGCGGCCAGTTTGAAAACCAGCAGCGTGCTGTCAAGCGACTGGCTGTCATCGTGCCGATCACCGCTCTCTTGATTTTCTCGTTGCTGTTCTGGGCATTCCGTTCGGTGCGCAAGGCGTCGCTGGTACTTCTCATCGTGCCCTTTTCTCTAATCGGCGGTATTGCCGGGCTGGCACTGGCCGGACTGCATTTTTCGGTTTCGGCGGCGGTCGGCTTTATCGCCGTCGCAGGCATTTCCGTGCAAAACGGGGTGATCATGGTTGAGCAAATACTGGAGATCGCACGCACGGAGGCTTCGGCGGCGGTCAGTGCGATTGAGGGCGCGGTGGCGCGACTACGGCCCATCATCATGACTGCGTTAATGGCCGGGCTAGGGCTACTTCCCGCCGCCCTGTCGCACGGGATCGGTTCCGAAACGCAGCGACCATTTGCCGTCGTGATTGTTGGGGGCATCGTGTCGGCGACGATCTTCACGCTTCTCCTATTGCCTCTGGCATATCCATACTTTGCATCCAACGAAAACGAAAATGAGAGCCGAACGTCGTGACATACTCCGCCGAATCGGCGGCCTTGCGTTCAGTCTATTGAGCCTACCCTCTCAAGAAGCACATTCGGCTGACGAGCTGGTGTCCTGCTCTCGCCTTGGACGGCTTCGTGTATGCGTCACCGTTCCGCTTGCCATTGTCGAAGAAGACGCTATGGCAAAATTATTTCAGGCGCCGGCCTCCAACATGGCAAAAATTTACATTTTCCGCCGAGGCACAATGGCGGCGAAGACAAAATCGACGATTATTTTCGATGGCGCGTCCATTGCCACTCTCGCGCCAATGACTTATACCGTCATCGAGGCGGCTCCCGGCGTGCATCATCTAACGACGTCCTGGGATCATGAAGCTGAACTTGAGTTGAACCTTGAGCCAGGGAAAAACACTTTTGTTGAAAATACCTTTTCTCTCCTTTTTTTTACGATGACATCGTCCCTGAAGCCCATTGACGAGCAGTTGGCAAAAGCTGCTATTGCGGGTTTAAATCTCGTAAAACGAAGCACTGAAACTTAAATCGATCGGTAATCAAGCATGCACGTCCTGCTAGTCGAAGATGACGCCGTTCTCGCAGACGGCATCCAGCGCGTCCTTCAAGGACATGGCATGGTTATCGACGTTGTGCACACGGGTACCGAAGCGGATTGGATATTGCAACATGCGCAAATCGCAGTCGTTGTTTTAGACATCGGGATTCCCGGCATAGACGGATTTGAAGTGGTGCGGCGGCTACGGGCGCGCGGCAATCGTGTTCCTGTCCTATTGTTGACAGCGCGGGACGCAATTCAAGATCGCGTGCACGGTCTGGAGCTGGGGGCCGACGATTACTTGGTCAAGCCGTTCGCCACTCCGGAACTGGTGGCCCGTATCAAGGCGCTTGTCCGACGCAGCAGTCCTAAATCAACCGAGCTGCAAATCGGTGGTCTTTCACTGGATGCCTTCACCAAACGCGCCTCGGTCAATGGGCAACCAATAGAACTTTCTGCACGCGAATGGGCCGTGCTCGAATTCCTGATGCAGCAAGCATCGCGCGTAGTGTCAAAGCAGCAAATCATTGATGCGATTCTCCCATGGGGTGAGGAAATGACGCTCAATGCGGTGGAGGTGTATGTTTCGCGCATTCGCCTGAAAATTGCCGACGCCGGCGTTGCAATCCGAACGATTCGCGGCTTTGGCTACATGCTGGAAAAAGCGATTTCGTCGTGACCAGTATACGGATAAGCCTCCTCAAGTGGCTGATTGCGCCGCTCCTTGTCCTCAATCTGGGCGGGGCAGCGCTGACCTATTGGCTTGCCTGGATACCAGCACAAATCGCCTTCGACCAAAGTCTGGCCGATGCCGCGTGGGCGCTCATTCCACATTTGCGCATGGTTGACGGGCGAATCGAAACGGAACTGTCCAATCAGGCGGAAGAAGTTTTGCGCGTCGACCACTTTGACGCGATCTATCTGATGGCGCGCGATCTTGCTGGAAAAACCATCCTGGGAGATAAGGACTTTCCTCTACACTGCCTGCCTTCGACGTTCAATGAACCGATGGCATGCGATGGGCGGATGCGCGGCGAAGCCGTTCGAATTATTACCCTCAAGACGGAAATCGGATCTGATCAGGTGGTCATCGGTGCTGCAGAAACGCTTCGGAAACGAAACGTCATTCGCTCTGAAATTATCGGCGTCTTGCTACTGCTGGAAGGCTTGTTGGTGGCGGTTTCCGTCGCATTGATCTGGATCGCCGTAACGAAGGGACTATGGCCGCTCCACATCATGCGGGGAAAACTCATCCAGCGACGCGATGACGATCTGTCGGCCCTTCCGGAACAGGACGCTCCCGTTGAGTTGCGGCCGTTCGTCAATGCCATCAATAAGTTACTCGTACGCGCACAGACGAGTTCGACGGCGCAGCAGGATTTTTTGGCAAACGTGGCACATCAGTTGCGTACGCCACTAGCCGGCTTGAAAACCCAGCTCGAATGGCTGCAGCAAAAACATGCCGAAGAACCGGAGACAGCCCGATCTGCCGCCTTAATGCAGTCATCCGTCGACCGGATGATCCGCCAGTCAAATCAGCTTCTTGCACTGGCACGGGCGGAGCCCAGTCAGTTTGAAATGAACCGGCTGAACATCGTGGAGCTGGACAAGTTAGTGGAAGAGTCCATACAACACTTTGTCCAAGAAGCTGACAAGAAAGGCATCGATCTTGGTTTTGACTTGCTCCCAACGAAAGTAATGGGTGACAAATTCCTGCTTCGAGACTTGATCGACAACCTGATCGATAACGCGATTCGTTATTCGCCTCTAAAGGGCGAAGTCACTGTACGCTGTTTTCCAAGCGCAGCGGGAGGCCACTTCGTTGTGGAAGATAGTGGGCCAGGTATACCGGCACAACACCGAGAAAAAATATTTAACCGTTTTTTCAGGCTTGACGATACGCAGGCTGGAAATGGACTGGGGCTCGCTATCGTTCATGATATTGCCAAGGATCATGGCGCGGAAATTTTTCTTAGACAGCCCAAAAATGGAGGGGGAACGATTTTTGATGTTGAGTTTCCGCCCACCATTGAATGAATCCCAGCCTTGTGTGACATCAGACAGCCACACTGCGGGTCCGAAGCCTCAGGAGCGGTGGTGCTCCTGGTCGAATTTCTTTTCCGCTTTCGTCAAGTGTTCGATCAGTACATGCGACACGACATTCGCGCCGATTCCGGCAAAGACGACCGGAAGCAGGTATAGCGCAACTGAGAGCGCGGAACCTAGCACTGGGTCGCTCATTGCAGCGCGCGTGCGTGTAGCCGATGCCTCCAGCTCGCGCAACAGAACAAAATCGACGCCAGACAACACGATAAGCAGCATACCGAAAAGCAGTACCGTCGCACGTGCAATCGTTCGTTTCAACGATAGCCAGATCAGTACGGCCATCGGCAACACGAACGAGAACGCTACCAGCGCAAGAAATTCGAATTCGAGGAAATAGCTCTTCTGCATAATATGGTCGCTAGTGTGAAGCATGACGCCGGTAAAGCCGGCTATTCTGCCGTGTGCTTGCTACACTATCAAGCTAGTGACCTCTCATGAGAATCGACATGCACCGTCGCCTGATGCTCCTGCGCTCCCACCCTCGGCTGATGAGTTCGCTCCTGGCTGGCGCCCTCGCCAGTTTCGTCGCACCGGGAACATGGAATACGGTCGTACGCATGCTGGTGGGCTGGAACGTGGCGGTCTGGGCCTACCTCGTGCTGATCTGCTGGCTGATCGCCCAAAGTGATGAGAATCGTATGCATCGTTTGGCCAAACAGGAAGATAACAACGCCGTCTTTGTGCTGGTCGTTATGTCGCTGGGAGCAGTCCTCAGCCTTGCAGCGATTGTGGTTGAACTGGCGTCAGCCAAGCAGGTGTCGGGAAGCGATCGCCT
>DATEZO010000095.1:0-14717 GCA_035255485.1 Burkholderiaceae bacterium | reverse complement strand
GCTGATCAAGCCGGACCAGTTACAGAAAATCTGGATCCTGCGCAAGCTGATCTACAGCATGGACGAAATCGAAGCAATGGAATTCATTCTCGACAAGATGAAGGCAACCAAGAACAATGCCGAATTCTTCGAGATGATGCGACGCGGTGGATAAACGAAGGATTTCGCAAGGCGCTGCTTTGCATGCGCCGGATTAATTTATCCGAACCGCCGGCATGCCGTGGACAGGTAAAGACTGGCCATTCGACCATACCCGGCCCGATGGCGCATCCATGCGGCAATGCGCCATTGTCGTTTTTACATTGCTGTTTTTAGCGCCAGGCAGATCAGAACAAGCTGAAACACACCCTGTAAAGATGGGAAAACCCCGAATAAACCAGATGCGGAAACCCATTTATACTCTCGGTTGTATTTTTTAAATACCGCATATTCATTGCGCATATTGATATATTTTTACCTATACTCCCGCATTATTGTTAATTGATAGTTGCACGGCGCCAAAAGTGCCGGAGCCATCCCCATCAGCCCGGCAAAGTCAGATTGAATCGCACCGCAAGCAGCCGCATGCTTGAGGTCATCAGAATGCTGAGCGCGAGCGCTACTGCCTGCGGGGCATGAGCCCAGTCGAGAATCAGGAAAGTCCAGCAGCCGGCGAAGGAACAGGTTGCATACAGATGGCCGCGCCGGAATACCAGAGGGATTTCATTGCACAGCACATCGCGCAATACGCCGCCGAAAATCCCGGTAATTACGCCCATCATGGCGCTGACAAAAATCGGCATGCCCGCCTCTTGCGCCAGCGATGTGCCGACTGCGCTGAACAGGCCAAGCCCAAACGCGTCCGCAACGATAATCGCCTTTTCAGCAACGGCGGAACTCAAGTGCCGAAAAAAGGGGATGCCGATCAAGGCCAGACCGAACACCAGCAGCGTGTATTCCTGATGCTGCACCCAAAACAGCGGCCGCCGATCAAGCAGCAGGTCGCGCAAGGTGCCGCCGCCGAATGCGGTGATGAAGGCAATGGTGAATACACCGACCAGATCCATCTGCTTTCTGCGGGCCTCAATAAAGCCGGAACATGCGAAAGCGACAATACCGCACAACTCTACTGCGCGCAGCATGGTACTCATGCCGGTCTGAAGGCCAATTGCCACGTTTTCTCCTTTTCTGAACGACAGCAATATTACCGCAGCACTGTTGCCGCCATACGGATTCAGCTGCATAAACATTGGTTCAGCCCCATGATTTCATTGTATAATTTCGGCTTTTCACCCAGGCAAGTGATCGACAATCGGGTCAAGAAGCAACATGACCGCCGAAGTGACGATTGGCTACCAGACCATTTGAGGCAAGCATGAAAGCAGACATTCACCCAGATTATCGCGAAGTCGTGTTCCAGGACATGTCCAACGATTTCAAATTCATCACGCGTTCGACCATTAACACCCGTGAGAAAATCACCTTCGAGGGCAAGGAATATCCCCTCGTGAAAATCGAGGTTTCCGCAGAATCGCATCCGTTCTATACCGGCAAGCACAAGATTGTCGATACCGCCGGACGGGTCGAGAAATTCCGCCAGAAGTTCGGTACGCGCGGTTCCAAAACGCAAGTCGCAGGTTAATTCGCTTCTGCCGCTTGGTTTCAAAAAGGCAGCCATGGCTGCCTTTTTTGTTGCTTTGTCCGTACCGGCTTTTCCGACACAATACGATCGAATAAGACAAGAAAAAACCGGATCATTTCGTATATGAAGCCTGTTCGCCTCCCCGCTTCCGCCACGCATGCGCTTCCGCGCTGGGGTCTGTTTGCACTCTGCCTGTTATATATCTTGCCGGGGCTGATCGGGCGCGACCCGTGGAAAAACGATGATGCCGCAGGCTTTGGCATCATGTGGACCATGGCGCATGGCGCGTTAAGCGACTGGCTCTGGCCCCATATTGCCGGCTTGCCGATGCCCGAACAGGGACCGCTGGCCTTCTGGCTTGGTGCAATTTCCATACGCCTGTTCGGCGGGTTGCTGGGCGATGCGGTCGCGGCGCGCATTGCCGTTATCGGATTTTTCCTGCTTGGATCACTATCGGTCTGGTATACCACCTATCTGCTTGGACGCCGCAGTGAAGCCCAGCCGTTGCGTCTGGCTTTCGGCGGGCAGCCGGAACCGCAAGATTACGGCCGAACCCTGGCCGATGGCGCATTGCTGATTTATCTGGGCTGTCTCGGCCTGCTGGTGCATAGCCATTCCACCAGCGCCGGCGCACTGCAGGTTTCACTGATTGCTTGCACGCTGTACATCGCAGCCAGGTTTTTTGAATCCTGGTCATTCCGCGCAGCCGCCATGCTCGGCGTCGTGCTCGGCCTGCTGATACTGACGCGCGGCTGGACGGCCCCCCTCGCGTTGTGGCTTGGGGTCATCACATTGACGGCCATGCGCAACCAGAAGGCCGTCATCCGCGCCATACTGGTGACGCTACCGGTCGCGTTGATCATAAGCGCTACGTGGTTTTATGCCTGCAGCCTGGTGCGCCCGTTCAACAGCTCGCCTTTTGATGCATGGATGGGCTGGAATTACCGGCAAATCGATACGCCGCCATGGAGCACGCTGAAATATTTTGCGCAAAACATACTCTGGTTTGCATGGCCGGCGTGGCCGTTCGCCGTCTGGGCGCTATATGCCTGGCGCACCCAACGCCGTTCTTTGCATATTGCGTTGCCGCTCGCTTTTTTTATTCCGCTCGTGTTACTCGGGCTGCTGAATCCCTATTCCGAGGAAAGCCTTTTGCTGCCTTTGCTGCCGCCACTTGCCATTCTGGCTGCATTCGGCCTGCCGACAATGAAGCGCGGCGCCATCAACGCAGTTGACTGGTTTTCAGTAATGACGCTGACCACCTGCGCCGGCTTCATCTGGATTGGATGGATCGCAAAACAGACTGGCTGGCCGGCACAAATTGCCAGGAATGCCTTCAAGCTTGCGCCTGGGTTCAAGCCCGAATTCAATCTGATTGCCACAGTTGCAGCCGCCGCCGTCACAGCGGGCTGGATTGCACTGGTGCACTGGCGCATTGCGCGTCGCCCTTCGGTGCTGTGGCGCGCTGTCGTACTGTCGTCCGGCGGCGTGATACTTTGCTGGCTGCTGCTGATGACCTTGTGGCTGCCATGGATCAATTACGGGAAGAGCTATGCGGGTGTCGCACGGCAAATCGCATCGAAACTCCCGCCTGCGGCGCAATGCGTCGATGCCAATGTCGGGCCGGCCCAGCGCGCATCATTTGCCTATTTCGGTCGTATTTCCTTTGCCCGGTTCGATGGTACCCGCTGCGATTTCCTGCTCCTGCAGGACAACAACCGGAGGAATGGGAATCCGAAATTCATCAATCGCTTCGGCGATCAATGGCAATTGCTATGGGAAGGACATCGGCCTTCGGATCGTGATGAACGATTCCGCCTTTATCGGCGCATAAATTGATGCCATTCAAACAATCCAATCATCGCATTATCCGGATTGCTGCGCTGGCTTGGCCGATCCTGATCGGCCAACTGGCGGTAATTGCCAATGGCGTACTCGATACGGCAATGACTTCCCGTTTTTCGGCCACCGACCTGGCCGCACTTGCCGTCGGCACATCGATCTATGTCAGTGTTTTCGTCGGAGGACATGGCGTACTGCAGGCGCTATCGCCTGCGATCGGCCAGATGTTCGGTGCGCAGCGTTTTGAAGCGATTGGGATGGAAGTCAAACAAGGCGCATGGCTGGCATTGATGTTATCTCTCGTTGGCGGCCTGGTATTGCTTTTTCCGCAGCCGCTGCTGTCTCTAGCGCATGCCTCGCCGGAATTGGCGGAAAAGGCAACGCTGTATTTGCGCATTCTCGCACTGGCTTTACCCGCCACCCTGGGGTTTCGCGTCTACAGCGCGCTGAATAATGCAGTGGCCCGGCCGAAAATGGTCATGGCAATCCATATCACCGCGCTGCTGCTGAAAGTGCCGCTCAATGCCCTGTTCATTTTCGGAGGGCTGGGGCTTCCGGCTTTCGGCGGACCGGGCGCTGCCATGGCAACCGCAATCACCTCCTGGGTCTCGCTGCTGGCAGCCTGGCTGATTTTGCGCAACGCGCCGTTTTACCGGATTTTCGGCTTGTTCAAAACCGGCTTCGTCGGGCCGCGATGGGCGGCGCAGCGTACCTTGCTGAAGCTCGGCATTCCGATGGGCTTAAGCTATCTGATTGAAGTGACGGCATTCACATTCATGGCAATCTTCATCGCACGTCTTGGCGATACCACGGTTGCAGGGCACCAGATTGCATCCAACTTCGGCACGGTGCTGTACATGCTGCCATTGGCGATTGCAAATGCAACCGGCACGCTGGTGGCGCAATCGATCGGTGCGCGCGACCTGCCGGAAGCACGCAGAATCGGCGACAGCGGCATCCGCATGGCGGCGATACTGTCGGCCGCCATCGGGTGCACGGTATGGCTGACACGCGAACCGATCGTGCGCGCCTACACGCCGAATGCATCGATTATGGCGGCCGCATTACCTCTGTTTCTGTTCATCGCGGTCTATCAGTTGTTCGACGCGATCCAGGTGACTACTGCATTCGTGCTGCGCGCTTACAAGGTTGTCGTCATCCCCACGGTAATTTACGCATTTGCATTATGGGGAGTGGGGCTCGGCGGTGGCTATATTTTCGGATTCGACCCGTTCGGCATAGTGCCGGCAGTCTTCCATGGCGCAGCCGGCTTCTGGCTGGGCAACAGCATCAGCATTGCACTGGTTGCTGCCGGCCTGTTCTGGTATTTGCGCGCGGTACAGCGCCGCGTCCATAGCCGAATCAGCCATTGAGTGATGCATCTCGGCAAACATGCGCAGGTGTCCAATACGACAGGATGACTCTATTGATCATTGTTGATCATTGCGGCCAAGTGGATTACTGCCGCAACCAAGCAGGGAGTACCAGACGCAATCCTCTTTTGATGCGGCTGTTTTCCAGCTGCTTCGGTCAAACGGTTTATCCCGCCCTGAGAGATACAGCGCCACGCCATTGATCCAGTGCTGTGTTGGCGCTGGCTGCGCATGCGAGGTTCCGAGTGCGCCAGCCATGCTGAATGCAATCAGCCAGCGATATGCGGCATGCCTCAAGACATGCTGCGACAGCGCAATGAATGTCGCACTGATCATCGCTCCCAGCAATCCGCCCGCAACCACTTCCGATACGGAATGCGCACGGACAATTACGCGCGATACGCAGATCAGCGTGGCCAATCCGACGCCGGCTGCCATGCCGCTCATGCGCGCTGTCCGCGAGGATTTTTGCAAGATAAGGTACAGCATGACTGGAATAACAGCGGTTGCGCGCATGGCATGGCCGCTGAGTCCGGTGAAATCGAGGAAGCGAATCCCGATACCCCATCCGGCAAACGCCACCTTGGTTGCAGCAACCAGCGTCAGGCCCATGGCAAACAGCATCCACCAGGCTGCCGCCATGCGCCAGGCGCGCTCCATAAGCAGCCAGATGGTAATGACAATCGCGACTGGAAGCAGCACGACTGTATCGCCTAGAAAGGTAATCGCATTCCAGAGAATCATGATCGAGACATTGCATGCGGTACGCCGAGAAAATACCGAAGCCGGCAACAGTAACATCGCCTGCCGGCGGCAGTATTCTTGTCATTTGATCATGCCAGGCAGGCAAAGTTGCAGTTTCCCGTGGCCGTCTCTCCGATTCAGCAGGACAAGATCCTGTTTTATTCCATTTTGTAGCGCTGAAAACATCCTGAAAAGCAAAAACGCCTTGCCGGTTTCCCTGCAAGGCGTTCGATCTGGTGCAATTTTCCTGCGCTGATTTACCGTTATCCCTCGCCTAGATACGCCTCTTTGACCTTGGGATCATCCAGCATGTTTTTCGCATCTCCGGTCATCGTGATGAGGCCGGAATCCATCACATAGCCGCGATGCGCTGCTTGCAGCGCCAGCTTGGCATTCTGCTCGACCAGGAGAATCGTGACGCCCTGCGCGGATATATTGCGCACAACTTCAAAAATCTTTTCAACCATGATCGGCGACAGGCCCATTGACGGTTCATCGAGCAGCAGCAGCTTCGGATGACTCATCAATGCGCGTGCCATTGCCAGCATCTGCTGTTCGCCGCCGGACAGCGTACCTGCCATCTGCATCGCCCTTTCCTTCAGGCGCGGGAATATGCCAAACCATTTGTCGATATCATCGGCGATACCATTCTTGTCGTTGCGCGTATAGGCGCCCATTTGCAGATTTTCGAGAATGGACATGCGGGTAAAGACGCCGCGACCTTCCGGCACCATGGCAAGACTCTGCTTGACCAGCTCAAAGGAAGACCTCCCCTTGATGGATGTTCCGACATATTCTATATGGCCATCCACCTTGCAGTCCGGCAGCGTGCCGGTAATTGCTTTCAGCGTCGTGGTCTTGCCAGCGCCATTTGCGCCGATCAGCGTAACCAGTTCGCCCTGGTTGACTACCAGGTCGATACCCTTGACTGCCTGAATGCCGCCATAGGCAATTTTCAGGCCGCTGATCTTCAATACATTATCAACCATCAATGGCCACCTCCCAAGTATGCCTCGATAACCGCCGGGTTTTTCTGCACTTCGGCCGGCAAACCTTCCGCAATCGGCTTGCCGTAATCGAGAACGGTGATCCGGTCACATAATCCCATTACCAGTTTCACATCATGTTCAATCAGGAGGATGGTTTTACCTTCCGCCTTGATTTTGACCAGCAACTCGCGCAATCCCAGTTTTTCGGTAGCGTTCATGCCAGCAGCCGGCTCATCAAGCGCCAACAATTGCGGATCAGTCGCCAATGCGCGGGCGATCTCCAGGCGCCGCTGGTCGCCATACGAAAGATGCCGCGAGGTCCGTTCGGCAAATTTGACAATGCCGACGAAATCCAGCAATTCCATTGCGCGCCTGTAGATTGCCGCCTCTTCCTGGCGCGCCGCCTTGTGGTGAAAGACCGCGCCGAAGACGCCCTGATGAGTGCGCACATGGCGCCCAACCATGACATTTTCGAGCGCGGTCATTTCGCCGAACAGACGAATATTCTGAAAGGTGCGGGCAATTCCGGCTTTTGCCACCTCGTGCGGTGCAGACGGCGAATATGGCTTGCCGGCCAATTCGAAAGTACCGGTATCCGGTTGATACAGGCCCGTGATCACATTAAAAAACGTTGTCTTCCCGGCCCCGTTCGGTCCGATCAAACCATAGATCTGGCCTTTGGCGATCTTGATGCCCACATTGGACAGCGCCTGCAAGCCGCCAAACCGCTTGTTGACACCGGAGATCTTGAGAATAACTTGTTCGCTCATCCTGGTTCCCCTTATGCTGCGACCACGCCGGCGACGCGCTCGGGTTTGTCGACGTCGATATCGGAATCCGGCCGGTCTTCCGCTTTTGGCGCCGGCCATAATCCTGCCGGCCGGTTCAGCATGATGACGACCATCGCCAGGCCATACAGCAACTGGCGCAGCACTTCCGCCTCCACCAGTACTTTGCCGAACAGCGTCTGTTGCATCGGTTCCACCACATGGCGCAATATTTCCGGCAGTGCGGCCAGAATCACGCCACCCAGCACTACGCCAGGTATATGCCCGATGCCGCCCAGGACAACCATGGCCAATACCACGATCGACTCCATCAGCGAGAACGATTCGGGCGATACGAAGCCCTGGAAAGCCGCGAACATGGCGCCCGCGACACCGCCGAACGACGCCCCCATGGCAAAGGCAAGCAGCTTGATATTGCGGGTGTTGATGCCCATCGCCTTGGCCGCGATTTCGTCTTCACGTATCGCTACCCATGCGCGACCCAGCCGCGAATGCTGCAAACGTACCGTAATGAAAATGATCGCGATGCACAATACCAGGAACAGATAGTAATAGGCATTGACTGATGGCATCGAGAAACTGCCGATATGCACCGTTGCCTGCGAGCCGGTTTCACCAGCCAGCGAGACGCCGAAGATACGAATCGGATCAATCAGATTGATGCCCTGTGGACCATTGGTGATATTGACCGGCGCATTCAGATTGTTCATGAAAATACGGATGATTTCACCGAAACCGAGTGTCACGATGGCGAGATAGTCGCCGCGCAGTTTGAGAGTTGGGGCACCCAGCAGCGCCCCGAACGTGGCAGCCAGCGCAGCCCCCAGCGGCACAATGAACCAGACGGACAAATGGATGCCATTCTGTGCGATTTCAGGCCCGAAAATCCACAATAATGCATTACCGACAGTCGGATACTGGTTGACGAAAGATTCCAGCACCGTGGCGAACTGCGGTGATGCCAGCAGGCCTGTCATGTACGCGCCCAGCGCATAAAACGCGATATAGCCCAAGTCCAGCAGGCCTGCAAAACCGACCACGATATTCAGGCCAAGCGCCAGCATGATGTACAGCAACGCGAAGTCCATGATGCGCACCCAGGAATTACCGTAATGCAAGGCAATAAACGGGAAAATGAGAACCGCGATCCCGATTAAAATCAGGCCGCTATAGGCTTTGCGCGGATTACGCTTGATATCGAAATAATTAGCCATGACGATCCCCTTTATGCACGATCCGCCACACGTTCACCCATGATGCCGGATGGCCGTAATGTGAGGACAATAATAAGCACGACGAATGCGAAAATATCCTGATACTGGCTGCCCAGGAAATTACCGGTCAAATCGCCGATATAACCAGCGCCAAGACTTTCAATCAAGCCGAGCAGCACGCCGCCCAGCATCGCGCCATAGATATTGCCGATACCGCCCAGCACCGCAGCGGAGAATGCCTTCAGACCAGGCGAGAAGCCCATCGCAAACTGCGCCGATGCATAGGTCGCGCCCCACATGACGCCGGCAACCGCCGCCAGCGCAGCGCCAATGACGAAGGTCATCACGATGACCTTGTTGGAATCCACTCCCATCAATCCGGCGACGCGCGGATTTTCGGCAGTAGCGCGCATTGCGCGCCCCATTTTTGTCTTTTCGACCAGGAACAGCAGCCCGATCATTGAAATGGTCGCCAGCACCAGCAACATCACCTGAGTCGGTGAAATCAGCGCGCCAAATACATGGAAAGATTCGGACGACATGACTTGCGGGAATAATACGGGGCTTCGGCCCCATATCATCATGGCGAATGTCTGCAGCAGGATCGATACGCCAATGGCAGTAATCAGCGGAGCGAGACGCGGCGCATTCCGGAGCTTTCGATAGGCGACACGCTCGATCACCACGTTTACGATGATGCAGACCGGAATTGCCCCGAGAATCGCAATGATCAACTTGACTACGCCCGGCAAATCGGGGGCAACGTTCTGCACGATCTTGAGGATTGTTACACCAACCATTGCACCGATCATCAACACATCGCCATGTGCGAAATTGATGAGGTTGAGAACCCCGTACACCATGGTGTACCCCAGTGCCACCAGAGCATACATGCTGCCCAGTACCAGCCCGTTGATAATTTGTTGGATAAAGATATCCATAATTCTCTTGCTCCCTAAAAGGATCGGTCAAATGAGGCTGCAGTTCACGGGTAGCTTACATGCCGGCCTGGCAAATTCTGTGTAAGTCAATTGATTGAGGGTTCCATAATGAAGGATAGCCGCCATGCGCAACCTTGCATTCCGGCTTTCCATTCGAACAGTGCGGAAAGTGCCAACACGATCCGCTGCGCGAAAGAGTAAGAGTTGATAATGCGGTTTTGCTCTTTATTATGGAGTGCCGTTTATTTTTGAATCCCAGTCAAATCAATGAATTTGCCGTCAGATATTGAACTCAATGCCTTGCTTGGTATTCATGATATGTCTCTCCTCGCTTGATTAAATTTTCAATATTTTTAATGCTGCTTTTTTTATATTCTGGATTGAAGCCGGGCGGATTATACCGAATTTGATGATATGCATATTCAGTAAGAATGTTTTTCATATCTCTGTTGCAAACATCCATCAGAAGTGCATGCACTTCCTGCCTCGCCACAATGGATTACTGAATTGATTTGTTGCATTCAAGAAATAATAAATCGGTACCGGACATTCAAAACACATGGATACATTCAATTGTTTCCTATTTATCCTGAATCGCTTTAAATAGTGTGCATGTTCCTGAAAAACCTGTCACGGCAATTATCTGAAAAAGCTTTATGGCTTGATCATATTCTTGCAGGTTACCAGCAACACAAGAAATTCGGCAGGCACGGAATAATAGCGAAGAAGAGAAAAAACTATCCATGGAAATTAAAAGCGAGTGCGAAATTTAATTTCGCCTGGAATGAATATCCTTCAGTCCTTCAGCCCTTTAGGCAAGGGGAAGGTGACATGCTCTTTTACCCCGTCCAATGCGTGAACATGTTTTACTCCCAGTTCTTTCAGCCGATCGACCACGGCCTGTACCAAGACTTCGGGCGCCGATGCGCCGGCTGTTACGCCAATCCGCGTTTTTCCTTCCAACCAGGCGGTATCAATCTGCGCAGCGTTATCCACCATATACGCATCCACTTCTTTTTTTTGCGCCACTTCGCGCAAGCGATTGGAATTGGAACTGTTCGGACTGCCAACCACAATCACGACCTCCACTTGCTGGGCCATGAATTTGACAGCTTCCTGCCGGTTGGTCGTTGCATAGCAAATATCGCCTTTCTTCGGTTCGACAATATCAGGGAATTTACGCTTCAAGGCAGCAATTACTTCAGCAGTATCGTCGAGCGATAAGGTGGTTTGCGATACGTACGCCAGCATGGCGGGATTGGCAACTGCCAATCGTTCCACATCGGCGACCGTCTGCACCAGATGCATGCCGCTTTCGACTTGGCCCATGGTGCCCTCGACCTCCGGATGCCCATTGTGTCCGATCATGATGATTTCCCGGCCTTCCCGACGCATTTTGGCTACTTCCATATGCACCTTGGTAACCAGCGGACAAGTCGCATCGAATATTCTCAAGCCGCGCGTTTCCGCTTCTGCCTGTACCGCCCTGGATACGCCATGCGCAGAAAAGATCACGGTATTCCCGGGCGGTACATCCGCCAGCTCCTCGATAAAGATCGCCCCTTTGCTGCGCAGATCATTTACGACATAAGCATTATGCACAATCTCGTGACGTACATAAATCGGCGCGCCATACCGGGTAAGCGCCTGTTCGACAATATCAATTGCGCGATCCACGCCGGCACAAAATCCGCGTGGCTGCGCAAGAAGAATTTCCTTATCCATGTACCTTCCTGAAATGAGATCGCATGCAGCGCTCTCCTGGCGGGAGATCGCGTTTTTGCATTAGAGGATGCCGATGATCCTTACTTCAAACCTGACTGGCTGCCCGGCTAGCGGGTGATTGAAATCGAAGGTGACATCCGTATCATTCATGTCGCGCAGAACGCCGGCAAAATGGCCGCCACCCGGAGCCGCAAATTCAATCAGATTACCCACCACATATTCCTGTTCCTCGTCGGAATTCTGATCTAGTGCGGCACGCGACACTTTCTGGACCAGATCGGGATTGCGTTGTCCGAAAGCCTTTTCGGGTGGTAAATCGAACATTTGATGCGCACCTTCCGGCAATCCGATCAGGCACTCTTCCAGAAACGGCGCAAGCTGTCCGCAGCCAAGCTGAAGTGTCGCCGGATTGTCATGAAATGTACTGACAATATCGGCGCCATCCGCAGCGGCAAGGCGATAGTGCAAGGTAAGGTAAGCCCCTGCGGTAACGAGCAATGGTTGCGAATTTGACATTAAAATCCTCGAATGGCAAGATAACGCGTTATTTTAAGCCACGTTCAAAGTATCAAAACCTTTAAATCCCAAAACAGCAGCGGATTTTTTACACGCTGGGAGCATGCATGAACATCGGAATCGAATGCCTTTCAAGACGCGGGTACGAAAATCCATTCGGTGATGCGGCTTCAGGCGGGCATCTTTCCATATTCGCCATGCAGATCCCGCTTTTACCGCCGGATTGATCCCGCCATGGCAATCACGGACTGGCCCGTTGAACAGCGGCCGCGCGAGCGGCTGATCAGGCATGGGCCGCAAACCCTGTCCGATGCGGAATTGCTTGCGGTATTTTTGAGAGTAGGCGTAACCGGGAAAAGCGCAGTGGATCTGGCGCACGATATGGTTGGACGCTTTGGTTCATTGAAAGGCCTGTTCGCGGCCACTCTTGGAGAATTTTCTGAAATCAACGGGCTGGGGCCGGCGAAGTTCGCACAACTGCAAGCTGTCCTGGAACTGGCTCGACGCGCATTGTCGGAAGAACTGGAAGACGGTGCGTGCCTGAATTCACCGATGGCAGTCAGGCAATATCTGCAACTGTTGCTGGGAACAAGGCCATACGAGTCCTTTGCCGTTCTGTTCCTCGATGTGAAAAACCGCCTGATCGCAGGCAAGGAGCTGTTTCGCGGCACCCTGACCCATACCAGCGTCTATCCGCGAGAAGTCGTCAAGGAAGCGCTATCCCACAACGCTGCCGGCATCATCATTGCCCATAACCATCCATCCGGCGCGCCTGAACCGAGCACTGCTGACATGACGTTGACACAAGCGCTGAAGCAGGCCTTGGCATTGGTGGATGTACGGGTGCTTGACCATTTCATTATTGCGGGAAAGCATACCTATTCCTTTGCAGAGCACGGCCGGTTGTGATCACGCAAGGGAGTGCGGGCGTGCGCTGGTTCAAATTGTTAAATTTCTTAACCACGCAAGACACAATTGTTTTCTGCAAGTCATTGAAATTCATGGATTTTCTGGATATACTCTGGACTTTTCCAATTTCGGAAATCTTTGAGGAGTTATCTATGGCACGTGTCTGCCAAGTCACCGGGAAAGGGCCGATGGTCGGCAACAACGTTTCCCATGCGAATAACAAAACGAAGCGCCGTTTTCTGCCGAACCTGCAAAACCGCCGCATTTTTGTTGAATCCGAAAATCGCTGGGTCTCCCTGCGCATTTCCAATGCCGGCTTGCGCGTGATCGACAAGATCGGCATCGACGCCGTGCTGGCTGACATGCGCGCCCGCGGCCAAAAAGTCTAACGACACTTGAAAATTGCGGGATGGCGTCAGTCAAGCGCTACGTTGTCCCCAACTAGCAAAATAGAGGAATTATCATGGCTAAATCCGGCCGCGACAAAATCAAGCTTGAATCGACTGCAGGTACGGGTCATTTCTATACCACTACCAAGAACAAGCGCACCACGCCTGAAAAACTGGAGATCATGAAATTTGATCCCAAGGCACGCAAGCATGTGACGTACAAGGAAACCAAGATCAAGTAATTGATCTCATTTCGGCAAAAAGCCCCGCAAGATTGTATCTTGCGGGGCTTTTTGCCATGGCAACGGCGTTTGGACTGCAACGCAGGAGTTGTTTCGGCATTCCCATGGCGCGGTTGGGAGTCATTGCCGTCTGGCACCGACCTTCTCCCGTTTTCTACAGAAATCCATTGGCATGGTAGAAACGATTGCATCACAACAACATGACCGGTGGATGCCGAACGACACCCAATAATGGCGAAGTTGGTAATTCAGATCGAATTTCAAATTCCTAAAAACGGGGGAGTATCACTGGAAATAACGTGAAATTCGCAATGAAACAGGGGCTATTAAAAAATACACCTGGATGTATAAATCATGCGTAACTGCGCAGGCGTAGCGAAAATTCACGTAGCGCCTTGATGCCGGAATCTTCCGCCCGGGCGCACCAATCCTGCAATTGTTGCAACAACTGCTCGCGGCTCGCATGCGAACGTTCCCAGATTATCCCAAGCTCAACGCGCATGTCGTGCATGGTCTTCAATGCCTTGCTATGCGCAAAAAGCGCCATCAATTGCTGCTTTTGGGATGATTCAAGCTTGCCGGGTTCGCGTTGCAAAAGTCTTTTCGATGAACGCAAGAAGCCGGACTCGAATTTTGCCTTGCTTTTCAATATTTCCCGCTCATCGCGCCACGCCCGTTTTACTGACTGGGCATATTTCGCCATCACGTCATAACGGTTTGCGATCACGGATTGCAGGGTTTCCACGTCGGCGATCCGTTTTTCATGATTGAACTTCGGCGCCGGTGCCCGCTTTTTCACCTTCGCCAGATGGGCAATCTCGAGAATGCGGATGTACATCCAGCCGATGTCGAATTCATACCATTTGGACGAGAGTTTGGCGGAAGTACCGAAGGTGTGATGATTGTTATGCAATTCTTCGCCACCGACCAGAATGCCCCACGGCAGGATATTGGTGGAGGCATCGGCGCTATCATAGTTGCGATATCCCCAGAAATGACCAAGGCCATTGATAACGCCGGCGGCAAAGATGGGGATCCACAACATCTGGATTGCCCATATCGTTACGCCGATCACACCGAACAGCATCAGGTTGAGGATCAGCATAAAGCCGATGCCCTGCCAGTGATATCTGCTGTACAGATGCCGTTCGATCCAGTCGTCCGGTGTGCCGTGACCGTATTTTTCGATGGTTTCGCGATTCCTGGATTCGATGCGATACAGCTCCGACCCTTCCAGCAGCACTTTCCGGATACCACGCGTGACAGGACTATGCGGATCTTCCTCGGTTTCACATTTTGCGTGATGCTTGCGATGGATGGCAGCCCATTCCCTGGTCACCATGCCGGTGGTCAGCCATAGCCAGAAACGGAAGAAATGACTTGGTATGGCATGCAGGTCCAGTGCGCGGTGCGCCTGGCTGCGA
>DATEZO010000094.1:0-69017 GCA_035255485.1 Burkholderiaceae bacterium | reverse complement strand
GCTTCAAGCGCCCGGACGATGCCAAGCTCCATATGGGAATCGCCTATCTGCAAGCAAACCGCAAGCCGGACGCGATCCAGGCCCTGAAGTCCGTCCAGGGAACCGACGGCACTGCCGACCTGGCGCGTTACTGGATAATGCTTGCAAACCGTTCGGCAAGCTAGTGGGTCGCCGCCGCCACGATGGCGGCAGCATTCATCGATTGCCTGACTTATCATGGATAACAGATGAAACAAGCCGCACCAATTGATTTTATGCTGTCCAATGCCGCGATCACCGAACGTATCGCCAGCATCTACCCTTCACTGACGTCCGCTCACCGCAAGGCAGCGGATTATGTGCTGGCCAATCCGTTTCGGGCAGCCACCATGACAATCGATGAACTGGCGAGCGCGGTCGGCATGTCGGTCGCCACCGCGAACCGGTTTGCACGCGCATTGGAATTCGATGGCTATCCGCAATTTCGCGCCGAACTGGTGAAAGCGTTTGAAAGCACGCTGGCGCCGGTGGAAAAGCTACGCACCGAATTGCAGCGCGAAGCATCCAGCGTCGAAATATTTTCCGCATCGCTGGAAGAAGACATCGAAAACATCCAGGGAACCTTGCGCCAGTTGAACGCCGTTGCCTGCGAAAAAGCGGTGAACATGATCCTGCGCGCGCCGCGCATCTTCATCCTCGGCTTCAGCACCAGCGCCTATCTCGGTTCGATCATGGCGCACCGCCTCGATCCGTGCTGTTCGATCGTGCAGACCATCGCCAACGATGCCGGCCCGACCCAGGCGGCCAGGCGGCTGTTCAAGTTGAATCCAGAGGACCTGGTGATTGCAATCTCGTTCCCTCGCTATAACAAGTTCACGGTCGAACTGTTGAGCCTGGCACGCGACCGGCATGCCAAGATACTGGCAATCACCGACCGGGTAAGCTCTCCGCTGGTACCGCTTGCAGATCTGGTGCTGTATGCAAAAGCCGACCGCAGCCTGTCGGCAAATTCGGAAGCAGCAGCACTGGCGCTGATCGAGGCGCTATGCGGCGCCGTGTTGCATCGCTCGGAAAATTCACTGCGCAATGCCACAGAACTGACCGAGAAGCTGCTGCCTTACTTGTACACGGGGCAACCAGCGGAAGGAGAGGGGAACATTCCCAACATCCCCAGGAAGGTGCGCAAATGACGGTCCATCGAGCGCTTGAGCGCGCTGTTACCTGAATCGGGACGGCGCGCACAGACCCATCGCTTTCTTGTTGAAGTTCTTTCAAAAAATATAAAAATGAACATCTTCAATTGTGCAGCAGCGTCGCTGATCCTGACCTTTCATCTGGTCAGCCCGGTATCGGCGCAGGAAGACCCTGCCCTGTTTCTCGACAGGGCAAATGCCAAAGTCGCCAAGGCGATGGTATTCCGGAATCAATGGGATGGGCCGGTCTCGGCGCCGGCAATGCGGGAAAAGGGGCTGATTGTCTTTATCGGATCGGATTTTCGCGATAACGGCGTTACCGGCATCGCCAACGGCGTAAAGGAAGCAGCCATGGTGATCGGATGGCGTTTGCAGATGATCGATTGCTACAATCTCCCTAGCCGGCGACCGGAAGCGTTCAGCCGGGCCATCGCGCTGCGGCCCGACGCCATCATCCTGGCCGGGATCGACGCTCGCGCACAGCCCAAGGAACTGGCCGCCGCCGCCAAGCAGAAAATTCCTGTCATCGGCTGGCACGCCGCCGCAAAAATCGGCCCTGCGGACGGCTTGTTCACCAACCTTGGAACAGAACCGAAGGAAGCGGGGCAGATCGCAGCCCTGCTCAGCATAGTCGAATCCAGGGGCAAGGCCGGCGTGGTGGTATTTTCCGACGCTGCCTCGTCCTACGCGACGGCAAAGGCAAGCGCCATTATCGATACCATCAAGCAATGCCAGACCTGCGCCTTGCTGGCGGTGGAACAATTCCCACCCTTGGAGGTGGGCAATCGTTACCAGGTAATTGATGCACTCGCCAAGCGCCTGGGAGTGCGATGGACGCATACCCTTGGCACCAGCGACCAGTATTTCGATCCGCCCAAAGCCGCGGCAGCCATGCCTGCCGCCGGCAGCAACAGGCCGCCACAAACCATTGCCGCCGGTGATGGATCGGTCGCGGCATTCCAGCGCATCCGCGACAAGACACAGATTGGCACGGTGCCGGAACCATTGAACATGCAGGGCTGGCAACTGGTCGACGAAGCCGGTCGCGCGATTGCCGGTCAAAAGCCAAGCGGATATGCGCCTTCTACCTATCTGGCGACCAGCCAGAACCACGCATTCCACGGCGGCTCGAAAAGCATGTTCGACCCGGATAACGGCTATCGCGATGCCTACAGAAAAATATGGGGCAAATAGCAATACATGAAATGACATTGCATGGACGCATCGCGATGCACTCTTTGGTACGTCCAGGGCGAGGAAAAGCAGGGTTTGTCCGGGCAGCCGGCATTTTATATACTAACCCCTGTATTTTTAAATACCGTTAAGTTCATTGCGATTTTTAATTGTTTTACCTCTATACTCCCGCTAATTTTAAAAATTGATAACCGTCAATGGCAAGCCATTCTCCATGCGACAGCACCGAATCGCGCCGCTCGCCGGCCCGCTCGTCAATCCATTGATGGTATACTCTCGCACTCCATCGCCAGTGCCCGGGCGCCCTTTCCATCAATTCGCAGACGCCATTGATTCACCCGCTTTTCCCGGCGACCGGGAGGACGAGCTTCAGTATCAGCGCACTGGTCCGTATCGCGTACGCAATTTATTTCCAAAGCGGAATCTGACATGTGGATTCGACGTGTTCTGTTATGTGCGGCATTAGCAGCGAGTGCGCTGCCGGCCATTGCGCTTGACCGCTCGTTTGCGCCAACCGCCAAGCGCGGAACGATGTCGCCGGCGCCTTATCCTGAGATCATCATCGATGGCAAGATGCGGCGACTGTCGGCTGGCGCGCGCATCTGGAATGAAGACAACCTGCTGGAACAGCCGGCCTCGCTACGCGGCGATGGGCGGGTCGTCAACTATACGGAAACGGCGGAAGGCGATATCGACCGTATCTGGATTCTGGATGCCGAGGAAGCCGCCCTGCCTCTGCCTGCGCAGAAAAGTACCCAACCGCAATAATTCCATGCCCAAAAAAGTATTCATCAAAACCTTCGGCTGCCAGATGAACGAGTACGACTCGGACAAGATGGCGGATGTGTTGCATGCCGCTGAAGGCATGATCAAGACGGATACGCCGGAAGATGCCGACGTGATCCTGCTGAATACCTGTTCGGTGCGCGAAAAGGCGCAGGAAAAGGTATTTTCCGATCTTGGCCGGCTACGCGAACTAAAGTGCGACAAACCCGATCTGGTCATCGGCGTTGGCGGTTGCGTGGCGTCGCAGGAAGGCGATGCCATCGTCAAGCGTGCACCGTACGTCGACCTGGTATTCGGCCCGCAGACACTGCATCGCCTGCCAGCCCTGCTGAACCAGCGACGCGCCACCGGCCAGGCGCAAGTCGATATCAGCTTTCCGGAAATCGAAAAATTCGATCACCTGCCGCCGGCCAAAGTCGAAGGTGCAACCGCCTTCGTATCGATCATGGAAGGCTGCAGCAAGTATTGCAGCTATTGCGTGGTGCCCTATACGCGCGGCGAGGAAGTCTCGCGCCGCTTTGAGGATGTACTGGCGGAAATCGCCGGCCTGGCGGATCAGGGCGTAAAGGAAATCACGCTGCTGGGCCAGAATGTGAATGCATATCGCGGCCAAATGGCCGATGGCGATATCGCCGACTTTGCACTCCTGATTGAATACATCGCGGAATTCGACGGCATCGAGCGTATCCGCTACGTCACCAGCCATCCAAAGGAATTCACACAGCGTCTGATCGATACCTACGCCAAGGTGCCGAAACTGGTCGATCATCTGTATTTGCCGGCGCAGCATGGTTCCAACCGTATCCTGGCGGCAATGAAGCGCGGCTATACCTCGCTCGAATACAAATCCCTGATCCGCCGCCTGCGCGAAGTGCGGCCCAATATCGCGATCTCATCGGATTTCATCGTCGGGTTTCCGGGCGAAACCGAAGCGGATTTCGAGGCATTGATGAAGCTGATCGATGATATCGGCTACGACAACAGCTTCAGTTTCGTCTTCAGCGCACGCCCTGGCACGCCGGCCGCCAACCTGCAGGACGACACGCCTTACGAGACCAAGCTGAAGCGCCTGCAGCGCCTGCAAGCAGTGATCACGGACAATACCAGGCGCTACAGCGACCAAATGCTTGGCACGGTGCAGCGCATCCTGGTGGAAGGCCCGTCAAAGAAAAATCCGGACGAATTGCAGGGGCGCACCGAAAACAACCGCGTTGTCAATTTCGACGGCGGGCCGCATGCGGCGCGACTCATAGGGCAGATGGCCGATATCCATGTCACGCAAAGCAACCCGTTCTCATTGCGCGGCGAGATTGTGGTCAAAGGCTCTTGAGTCATCGCACATCAGCCATGGCGATGAACGGCGCGGATATCCTGCCATTCGGCAAGCTGGGGAAGCGCAAGCACGTCTGGACTACCGTTTACTACGGTTATTCGGTTATCGGCCGATTACTTGACGCATATCGTTTTCAGTATCCGCCCTGCAAAGGTGGAAATGACACATCAGAACTTTTCGCAATCTTCCCTGATTGAAACAAATTGAAAACCAAATCCCCTTCCCAGCCGCTGCATTTCATCCCGGAGCCGCTCGATAACAAGCGGCTCGCCCACTTGTGCGGTCCGATGGATGAAAACCTGCGTCAGATTTCCGCGGCACTTGATGTGACAATTTTTCGGCGCGGCGAGAAATTTATCGTCAGCGGCGCCAATGCTGGGCGTGCGGTGGAAATCCTGGCGCATTTCTATGCCATCGCCGACAAGAACATCGCGGTTGAAGACGTGCAGCTTGCCCTGGTGGAACAGCGCGCGGGCACGCCGCCGGCCGCTGCTGCAAACCATCGCGCATCGGCGCAGGAAGCCGGCAGCGCAAGTGTCGACAGTCCGGTACTGAAAACCCGCCGCCACGATTTGCGCGGCCGCACACCGCACCAGAACCAGTACCTCCAGTCGGTGCTGGAGCATGATGTCACCTTCGGAGTCGGTCCGGCCGGCACCGGCAAAACCTATCTGGCAGTGGCATGCGCAGTCGATGCGCTGGAACGCGATGCGGTACAGCGCATCGTACTGACGCGCCCAGCGGTGGAAGCCGGCGAGCGGCTCGGCTTTTTGCCCGGCGACCTGGCGCAAAAGGTCGACCCTTATCTACGCCCGCTGTACGACGCGCTGTATGACCTGCTGGGGTTTGATCGCACCCAGAAGATGTTCGAGAAGCAGGCAATTGAAATCGCACCGCTGGCGTACATGCGCGGCCGCACGCTGAACCATGCATTCGTGATTCTCGATGAGGCGCAAAACACGACGCCGGAACAGATGAAGATGTTCCTGACACGCATCGGTTTCGGCAGCAAGGCCGTGATCACCGGCGACATCACGCAAATCGATCTGCAGCGCAACCAGAAAAGCGGCCTGATCGATGCCATTCGGGTCCTGAAGGACGTACGCGGCATTGCCTTCACCCATTTCACCAGCGCCGACGTGGTGCGGCATCCGCTGGTGGCGCGGATTGTCGATGCGTATGAAGCGGCAACCGCCTCCGACTCCTCCCTGCATTCTGACAATGGCGCAAAAAAATAAACTTTCCCTGTCGGTTCAATACGCCGACCCCCGCCTGAAAGACATCGTCTCGCGCACCGCACTGCGCCGCTGGGTGCAGGCCGCCCTGTTCGCTCCGGCGGAACTCACGATCCGCTTTGTCGACGCCGAGGAAGGTCGCATCCTGAACCGCGATTATCGCGGCAAGGATTACGCCACCAATGTGCTGACTTTCGCTTACACGGAGGATGAGGATAGCGACACGACAATGGCGGACATCATCCTTTGCACCGATGTATTGCAGCGCGAAGCGGCAGAGCAGAACAAATCGGTGCGGTCGCATGCTGCGCACCTGGTGGTACATGGCGTGCTGCATGCGCAAGGCTACAATCATGAAGAAGCGCAGGAAGCGGACGAAATGGAAGCCCTCGAAATCGAGATCCTGACGAAGCTGAATCAGCCCGACCCGTATGCCGTCTGATCTCTGCATTTTTGGGTACGACGTGCATTTGTTGTATCCTAGGCGCATTGAAACTTTGTCGGACCCACGGCTCACGCCATATGCCAGATCACCCTAGTGACGTCAAATCGATCGACGTCAAACCCCATCGGTCACTGTTCGAGCGGCTGACTGCCCTGATTTCTCCCGAACCGGAAAACCGCACCGAACTGCTTGAAATCCTGCACGACGCGCATGAGCGCAATCTGATTGACGCCGATGCGCTATCAATGATCGAAGGCGTGTTCCAGGTCTCCGACCTGTCGGCCCGCGACATCATGATTCCGCGCTCGCAAATTGACATGATCGACCTGTCCAAGCCAATTGACGGCTGGCTGCCGATGGTGCTGGAAACCGCCCATTCGCGCTTTCCGGCAATCGAGGGCGACCGCGACAAGGTGGTTGGAATTTTACTGGCGAAAGATCTGCTGCGCTATTACGCGGAGGACTCGTTCGATGTGCGCGACATGCTGCGCCCCGCAATTTTCATTCCTGAATCGAAACCCCTGAACGTGCTGTTGCGCGACTTCCGCGCAAACCACAACCACATGGCAATCGTGGTTGACGAATATGGCGGCGTGGCAGGCCTGATCACGATCGAAGACGTGCTGGAACAGATTGTCGGCGACATCGAGGACGAATACGATTTCGATGAAGAAGAAGACAACGTGCTCCGGATCAAGGATGGCGCGCACGGCATGCGCTGGCGCATCAAGGCGTTGACCGAAATCGCGCAATTCAATCAGGCGCTGGGCACCTGCTTCCCGGATGACGATGTCGACACCATCGGCGGCCTGGTTGCCAATCATCTCGGCCGCGTGCCGCGCAAAGGTGACATATTCGATATCGACCATGTGCGCTTCGAAGTGCTGCGGGCCGATGCGCGCCAGGCGCATGTATTGCTGGTGGAAAAATTACCGCCGCCGGAAGAAGACGATAACGCATCCTGAACGCAACCATGTTTCGCAAACAGCGCTCAGGAGCCTGGTTCCTGCCATGTGACATTTCGCAGGATAGTATCCTGCGGGGAAAACCCCCATTTCCGGCCGCCTGAAAATGAACCCCCGCTTGCGATGGGATGACCAGGATTTTGGCACGCCGCATCATGGGTAATAAAACATCGATAACCAAACTCCATTCCGTGAATAACCGCCTGTCCTCTTCGATCGCCCTGTTGCTGGCTGCATCCGCGGGCGCATGCAGCGTGCTTGCCTTTGCCCCGTTCGGATGGTGGCCGGTGCAGCTATTGACGCTCGCGCTGATGTTCGGGATAACAGCGCGCGACTGCACGATCAGGCGCAGTGCCCTGCTGGGCTGGGCCTACGGCTTCGGCTGGATGGCATGCGGCGTCTACTGGCTATACATCAGCATGCATCGATATGGCGGCATGCCGGCCTGGATGGCGGCGCTTGCGGTCGTGCTGTTCGCCGCCGGCCTGGGTGCATTCACCGCACTGGCCATGGGCGGCACGGCATGGCTCCGGCAACGCTGGCACGCCGCACCCGCGATGACCCTGCTGATGCTCGCCCCTGCGGCATGGGCGCTGACCGAATGGCTGCGCGGCTGGGTGTTTACCGGTTTCCCCTGGATCGTGTCCGGCTATGCGCATACCGGCAGTCCGCTGGCCGGCTTTGCGCCGCTGATCGGCGTGTATGGAATCGGCTGGCTGGCCGCAATCCTGGCGGGCTGCCTTGCCCTGCTGCCGCACGACAGGCGCGGATTGCTATTGGCAATGGTGATTCTCGGCACGGGCTATGGACTGAAATCGATCGACTGGACCGAAGCGCATGGCCAGCCGATTTCAGTACGGCTGCTGCAAGGCAATGTGCCGCAGGAAATCAAGTTCGACAGCGAGCAGCTCGGCGCAACGCTGGGCCTGTATTACGACTTGATCCGGCAGGCGCCGGCCGACCTGATCGCCACGCCGGAAACGGCGATCCCGCTGCTGCCGCATCAGCTTCCGCCGGACTATCTCGAGTTGCTGGCCGGCTTCGCACGCCAGTCGCATAGCCATCTTGCCCTCGGGATTCCGGTCAGCGACGGACCGCAGCAATATTCGAATGCGGTAATGGTATTCCCGCAGCAGCCCGCTGCCGGCATGCCACCCTATCGCTACGAGAAGCATCATCTGGTGCCGTTCGGCGAATTCATTCCAACCGGGTTTCGCTGGTTCGTCGACATGCTGCGCATTCCTCTGGGCGACCAGACCAGCGGCGCAACATTGCAAATGCCTTTTGCCGTGAAGGATCAATGGATATTGCCGAATATCTGCTATGAGGATCTGTTTGGCGAAGAAATCGCCAATCAACTGGCGGCCAGTTATTTCTCCGGCGCACCGCAGGCAAGCATCCTGCTCAACATGTCCAACATTGCCTGGTTCGGCGATTCGCTCGCATTGCCGCAACATCTGCAGATTTCGCAGATGCGCACGCTGGAAACCGGGCGCCCGATGCTGCGCGCAACCAATACCGGCATGACTGCCATCATCAATCCGAAAGGCAAAGTCACCGCACAACTGCCGCCGCTCCAGCACGCTGCGCTTGCCGCTTCGGTACAGGGCTATCAGGGTGCCACACCATATATCCTGTTTGGAAATTCGCTTATAGTGGGAATGACTGCGCTGATTCTGGCACTTGCCTGGCTTTTGCAGCGCAAAACCCGCCGCAATTCGCATAACGCGGACAAAAACCGCTAAAATCAGGGGCTTTGGCAACATCATTTCCGCTCTTTTGCGGAGCAAGGCCGGATAACACCACGATGCTTACATTTCAACAAATCATTCTCAAGCTGCAAGCGTATTGGGACGCGCAAGGCTGCGCGCTGCTGCAACCATACGATATGGAAGTCGGTGCCGGTACCTCGCACACCGCGACCTTCCTGCGTGCGATCGGGCCGGAACCGTGGCGCGCCGCCTATGTACAGCCGTCGCGCCGGCCGAAAGACGGCCGCTACGGCGAGAATCCGAACCGCATGCAGCACTACTACCAATACCAGGTGGTATTGAAGCCGGCACCGGAAAACATTCTCGACCTGTATCTCGGCTCGCTGGAAGCGCTCGGCCTGAACCTGCGGCAAAATGACGTGCGTTTTGTCGAAGACGATTGGGAAAACCCGACGCTGGGCGCATGGGGCCTGGGCTGGGAAGTGTGGCTGAACGGCATGGAAGTCACCCAATTCACCTACTTCCAGCAGGTCGGCGGCCTCGATTGCAAACCGGTGCTGGGTGAAATCACTTACGGTATCGAGCGTCTTGCGATGTATTTGCAGGGCGTGGAAAACGTGTACGACCTGGTGTGGACCGAATGGGAAGAACACGGCATTGCCAAGCGCCTGACCTATGGCGACGTGTTCCATCAGAATGAAGTCGAACAATCGACCTACAACTTCGAGCATTCGAATACCGAATTCCTGTTCTCGCTGTTTACCAATTACGAAGCCGAAGCCAAACGCCTGCTGCAAGTACCGCTGGCGCTGCCGTCCTACGAAATGATCCTGAAGGCGGCGCACACCTTCAATCTGCTGGATGCGCGCGGCGCAATTTCGGTCACCGAGCGCGCCGCCTACATGGGCCGCATCCGCAACCTGTCGCGCGCGGTCGCGCAGGCGTATTACGACTCGCGCGAGCAGCTCGGCTTTCCGATGTGCGGGGACGCAAGAATCGCCGCATGACCCATCATTCCCGCGAAGGCGGGAATCCCATTTTGTTAAAGCCACTGGATTCCCGCCTTTGCGGGAATGACAGCAAAAGAAAATGAACCAGACACTGTTAGTTGAACTTCTGACCGAAGAACTCCCGCCCAAGGCACTGGCCAGGCTGGGCGAGGCCTTTGCCGCCGGTATCGTGAATGGCCTGAAGTCGCGCGACTTCCTGGAAGCCGATGCAGTGGCAACCGCCTTTGCCACACCGCGTCGCCTGGCGGTGACAATCACCGCAGTGCGCGCGCAGTCGCCCGACAAATCGATTCGCGAAAAAATATTGCCGGTACAGGTTGCACTTGACAAGGAAGGGCAGCCGAGCGCACCGCTGTTAAAGAAACTTGCCGCACTGGCAAGCGCCATCGGCGCGCCGGCGCTCAGCGTCGGCGACCTGGAACGCGCCGTTGACGGCAAGGCGGAAAGCTTTTTTTACACCTACACCGCACCGGGTTCGGCGTTGCATGCAGGCTTGCAGGCGGCACTGGAAGACACGCTCGCCAAATTGCCGATTCCGAAGCTGATGAGCTACCAGCGCCCCGACGGTTCGACCGTACAGTTCGTGCGCCCGGTGCACAGCCTGCTCGCACTGCATGGCGGCGACGTGGTTCCGCTGGCGATTCTCGGCCTGGCGGCAGGACGTGCCACACTCGGCCATCGCTTCCTGTCGCACGGCGAATTGTCGATCGATCACGCCGACAGCTATGCATCCACACTCGAAGTACAGGGCAAGGTGATTGCCGGCGTAACGGCGCGCAAGGAAAAAATCCGCGCGGCGCTGCTGGACAAGGCGCAGGACGACCAGGTCCTGATGCCGGAAGCGCTGCTCGATGAAGTCGCCGCACTGGTTGAATGGCCGGTAGTGTATGAATGCCGCTTCGAGTCCGAATTCCTGTCGGTGCCGCAGGAGTGCCTGATCCTGACGATGCAGACCAATCAAAAGTATTTTGCATTGACCGATACGCACGGCAGGCTGCGTTCACGCTTTCTGATCGTGTCGAATATCGACACCAGCGATCCGCAGCACATCATCGGCGGCAACGAGCGCGTGGTGCGGCCGCGACTGTCGGATGCAAAATTCTTTTTCGAACAGGACAAGAAAAAGACGCTTGCGGACCGCCTGTCGGGACTGGCGAACGTGGTGTACCACAACAAGCTCGGCACACAGGCGCAGCGCACCGAGCGCATTACAAGACTGGCCGGCAAGATCGCGCACGCGCTGGGAGCGGACGTCGCACTGGCCGAACGCGGCGCCTTGCTTGCGAAAGCCGATCTGTTGACCGACATGGTCGGCGAGTTCCCGGAGCTGCAGGGCATCATGGGCACTTACTATGCGCGGCACGACGGCGAGCATGAGGAAGTTGCACTGGCCGCATCCGAACATTACCAGCCGCGCTTTGCCGGAGACGCCTTGCCGGCAACCCAAACCGGCACTGCCGTGGCACTGGCCGACAAGCTGGAGACGCTGGTCGGCATCTGGGGCATCGGCCTGCCACCGAGTGGCGACAAGGATCCATTCGCCCTGCGCCGCCATGCGCTTGGCGTGCTGCGCATGCTGATCGAAAAACGCCTGCCACTGTCGCTGTCGGCGCTGCTGGCCGATACCGCCCAGCTATTTGCCGACAATCCCAATTTCAAGGACCCGAGCGCCGATGTCGCCGCCTTCATGGTCGAGCGCCTGCGCGGCCTGCTGCGCGAACGGAGTTTCGCGCAGAATGAAATCGAAGCCGTGGTTGCGCAAAACCCCGACACGCTCGACAACATCATCGAGCGCCTGAATGCAGTGCAGGCCTTCGCCGCCCTGCCGGAAGCCGAATCGCTGGCGGCTGCCAACAAGCGCATCACGAATATCCTGAAGAAAGCCGAAGGCGTTACCCGTACCGTGCAAAACGGCTTGCTGCGCGAAGTGGCCGAGCAAGGCCTGTACTCTGCCATGACGCTGCTGCAGCCGCAGGTTGATGCGTCGTTCACGCGCGGTGACTTCACCGGCACGCTGAAAACGCTGGCGCATCTGCGGGATAATGTCGATGCTTTTTTCAAGGATGTCATGGTAATGAGCGAAGATGCGCAGTTGCGTCGCAACCGCCTTGCACTGCTATCCAATCTGCACGACATGCTGAACCGCGTTGCAGATATTTCAAAACTTGCGGCTTCGTGATGGGGGTGGCTCCCGGCCATCTCTGCAGGAGTTAATCATGAAACTGATCATTCTCGATCGCGATGGCGTCATCAATCACGATTCAGACAAATTCATCAAGTCGCCGGATGAATGGATTCCGATTCCCGGTTCACTGGAGGCGATCGCGCGCCTGAACCAGGCCGGCTACAAGGTCGTGGTCTCAACCAATCAGTCCGGCATCGCACGCGGCCTGTTCAACATACTGACCCTGAATGCGATCCACCAGAAAATGCATACCACCGCACAAGCGGCCGGCGCCGATATCGAGGCAGTTTTCTTTTGTCCGCATGCAGCCGATGACAATTGCGACTGCCGCAAGCCGAAACCCGGCATGCTGCAGGCGATTGCCAAACGGTTCGACCTTAGCCTGAAAGGCGTGCCGGCCGTCGGCGATTCCCTGCGCGATCTGCAGGCCGGCTTTCTGGCCGGATGCGCACCCTATCTCGTATTGACAGGCAAAGGCGAAAGAACGCGCGAAAAAGGCGGCCTTCCGCCAGGCACCGCAATCTATCCGAACCTGGCAGCAGTAGCGGATCATTTGTTGAAAATACCCACCGGGGCATCTGCGACGGATTAGCGCCGGCGACAGATTTCGCATTCTCTCGCCACCCACTCTGGAGATTAGATGTTACGCATCACTTTGTTTCTGCGCTCGCTGCTGTTCCTGCTGCTGGTGATCATCGCGACCATCATCTGGTCGCCGCTGTGCTTCCTGTTCGCACCGCTGCCGTATAACCAGCGCTATTACATGACCTCGCGCTGGAACATGTTCGTGATGTGGGCGGCACGGGCAGTATGCGGCATCCGCTACCAGGTGAAAGGCTACGAGAACCTGCCGGATGCACCGGTGATCCTGCTGTCCAAGCACCAGTCGGCGTGGGAGACGATTTTCTACCTATACTTCATGCCGCGCCCGCTGGTGTACGTGTTCAAGAAAGAATTGCAGTACATCCCGTTTTTCGGCTGGGCCATCGCGCTCATGCGCATGATCCCGATCGACCGCAGCAAGGGCAAGGATGCCTTCGCCCAAGTCGTGGCACAAGGCAGGCGGCGCCTGGCAGATGGCCAATGGATCATCATGTTTCCGGAAGGGACCCGCATGCCGGTCGGCAAAAAAGGCAAGTACAAGGGTGGCGGCACGCGCCTTGCAATCGAAACCAATACGCCAGTGGTGCCGATTGCGATGAACTCGGGCGAATGCTGGCCAAAAAATTCGTTCATCAAAAAACCGGGTACCATCACGGTATCGATCGGCAGGCCGATATCGCCGGAAGGATTGAATGCAATCGAGTTGATGCAGCGGGTTGAAGATTGGATCGAATCTGAAATGCGGGTGATTTCCCCGCATATTTATTCAGAATTGCGGGACAGGGTTTAGCGCAGCGGTACTCTGTCCCCAACCGATCAAAGCGCGGGACAGGGTTTATAAGGCATTCCCTCATCCTCATCCCCATCCCTTCTCCCACCTGCGGGAGAAGGGGGCAGACAGCTTCCCTCTCCACGCGTGGAGAGGGATTGAGGGAGAGGAGATGCCGGATTACTCTACCCACGACATGATAGACAGAAGACAGAATGAACCAACACCATTGCAAGCACAGCGAGTTTCGCTCCCCACAGATTCAATCAGCAAATAACCCTTGAAACTGCTTCGCCAGACATCGCCGGATCCGCAACAGCTCGCGCTGCAGCTCGACTTTTTTTCTCCGAATCCGCCATCCCGGCCGCATGTGGATCATCCCGCGCCGGACCATTCACCCGGCATGGCCCTGCCGCAGCCTGTCCTGCCCGGCGCGGATCGCCCGCCTGCCCTGCCGCACGGCAAGCGCCGCATCCATCTCGATGGTCATGCCCTTGACTATACGCTGCTGCGATCGAAACGACGTTCCATCGGGTTTCTGATCGACGATGACGGACTGCGCATCACCGCACCGAAATGGGTAACGGTTGCCGAAATCGAAAATGCCATTCATGAGAAGCAGCGCTGGATTTTCGTCAAGCTCAAGGAACGCCGCGAACGTTCCGCACGTCGCCTGCAACCGCAGATGCAATGGTGCGATGGCGGCACGCTGCCTTATTTGGGCGCCGATATCACGCTACGCATCGCGACCCGGCAATCCGCCGGCATTATCTATTCCGACGCGACGCGTGAACTGCAGGTCTGCCTGCCGGCCGAAGCCGGGGAACAGCAATTGAAGGACCGCGTGCAGGGATGGCTGCAACTCGAAGCCAAGCGCATTTTTGCGGAGCGCCTGCCGATGTATGCCGAAAAACTGAATGTCCGCTACCGCTCATTCGCGCTATCCTCCGCCACGACGCAATGGGGTTCCTGCACCGCGGAAGGGAAAATCCGGCTGAACTGGCGGCTGGTTCATTTTGCGCTGCCGCTGATTGATTATGTGGTCGCGCACGAACTCGCGCACCTGCGCGAGATGAATCACAGCCCGCGCTTCTGGGCGACGGTGCAATCGGTGTTTCCGGAATTCGATGCGGCGAAAAAAGCGCTGCGCGAGCATGCTCCTGAAATGCTGCCTAGCTTCCCCGCTCGATAAGTTCGATCTTGTAACCGTCCGGATCGCACACGAAGGCGATAATGGTGTCGCCACCTTGCACCGGCCCGGCTTCGCGCGTCACCGTACCGCCTTGCGCCTTTACTGCAGCGCAGGTTTGCCGTGCATTTTCCACACCGATCGCAATATGACCATAAGCCGTACCCATATCGTACTGCGCGACGCCATAGTTGTAGGTCAATTCAATTTCCGCATGATCGGGATTGCTGCCGTAGCCGACAAAAGCCAGCGTATATTTCTGCTCGGGCCGGTCGGTGGTGCGCAGCAGGCGCATGCCCAGCACCTTGGTGTAGAAATTAATCGCGCGCTGCAAATCGCCGACGCGCAGCATGGTGTGAAGAATACGCATAATCGCCCTTGGGATGAGTTGGCCGGAAGCTGCAATTCTATGCGCGTCGAAGGTCTACTGCCAGTCATTGCCAGCGGTTAATTGAATCTTCGCAAATGCAGGATGGTTACAGGCGCACATCCATACCCGGCACGTGCGCGTGATTTCGATGTGCATTTCCTGCCATACACGGGCCTGTTCACCCTCCAAAAAAACGCCCCGTAAAGCCCGGCCTTGACATTTCACTGCACGGCTTCCCTATTTTTGCGTTAAAAATACGAACAGTACCGCATGACACATCGACCATGGCGACCCAATTTACCCAGGCACGGATAATCGCATCCTTCACGTTTTGCATCAGCGGCCTGCTGCCCGCATCGGCCAGCCATGCGAAGCCGCTGCCGCTCTGGGAAATCGGCGCCGGGCTCGCCGCGGTCAATTTGCCCGATTACCGCGGATCGGACGAAGCGGATACCTATCTGCTGCCGATACCGTATGTGGTGTATCGCGGCGAGTTCATCAAGGCGGACCGCAATGGCGTGCGCAGCACCCTGTTTGAAAATGACCGGCTGGAAGCCAGCCTGAGCATCAACGGCACGCCGCCGGTAAAAAGCAGAAGCAATACAGCGCGGCGCGGCATGGCGGACCTCAAGCCCACCTTCGAAGTCGGGCCCACCCTGAATGTCCATCTGTGGCGCTCGCCCAGCGAAAAGATGGCGCTGGATTTTCGCGCGCCGGTCCGCACCAGCATCACGGCACAATCATCGCCGAAACAGATCGGCTGGCTATTTTCGCCCAACCTCAACCTCGACCTGCGCGACGTGGGCAGAGCGCCGGGCTGGAATATGGGCCTGGTTGCAGGAGCGCTGTTCAGCAATCGCGCATACAACGCCCATTTCTATTCGGTCGCACCGTCGGAAGCGACCGCGACACGCCCCGCCTATTCCGCATCCGGAGGGTACGCCGGCGCGCAAATCACCCTGACTATTTCCAGGCGCTTCCCGCATTACTGGATCGGCGGTTTCGTGCGCGGCGATACGGTGGCTGGCGCCGTATTCGACGATAGCCCTCTGGTGAGAAAGCGCGGCGCCGTATCTGCCGGCGTGGCACTGATCCGGATATTCAGCGAATCATCGACGATGGTGGATTTTCCGGAATGACAGCCAGCGGCTCACCACTTGCAGCGTAGCGCTTCTCCGAGCAGCACTGTGCCTTTGATCCCGCCTTCATCGGTCGTGGAAATCACATAAAACGCATTCGCCCCGGCAGCTGCGGCCTCGTTCAGCGCCATCTTCAATGCGTCGCCTTTTTTATCCGGCCCGATCGGCTGGCGTGCGGAAATGGTGCGCACGAAATCGCAACGCTTTTTTTGCGCCGCGCTGACCACCCTGACATTCTTCGCTTCGGGGCTGACGATGATAGCCTTGGTGCACGCACTGGCGAATATCAGGATGCCTGCAATCATGCATATTCTTTTCATGGTCAATTCCACTGGTTGGTTGCTGGTTATTGAGGTTTTTCGAAATCAAGACCGCTCAAAATACCCTTGTCATTTCCGCGAAGGCAGTAATGATGAAGGTGCTGGCGTACTCGCTGCAGCTTGTCGTATTGCGTGGAGCAGGTAATGATTCAGGCGATTGTATGCCATTCTTTCAAGCCAGGACACACCCCGATTCCATCAGCCGGAAAGCCGTTTTCCGCAGCGCGGATGTGCGGCTGGCGTGGCGCCTACATGAACGGGAAATTAATGGTAAAGTCTCGGCCCATGCAAAACCACAGGGTCATCTGCGATAGTATCTGTGGGCCGGGCCTGAAGCCCTCGTGAAGCACGCGAGAATGATGCGCCGCCTAAAAAATGCTATCCGTTGCTGGCCTCGCTAACGGGATGACAAATTGATCAATTCTCCTGCATCGGATCTGCGATGCGCCTATTTGCCTTTTGGCAAATTCGAGAACGGTGCGCCCCTTCGGACAGGCGCAAACTTCGGCGCCATATGCTTTTCGCAATTACCCGTCGCATACGGCGCCACGGCGGCCGATGCGCCGTTCGCGCAAGTGCCGATGCCGGTGCTCGATGCGGGCGGCACCGCCGGGACTGCGTGCGAAGTATGGGGCGGCAATGGCGCTTTTTGCTATGGAGCGCGCAACGCGGTGCGTTACGGCCATAACCAGGACATCCTGTTTGGCGTAATCCAGATCGAGGAAAGTGTCGGCGCTGCGCAGGAATCCGGCAAGCTGCCATTGCAGCAGGCGGCCGAACGCGCGTATCGGGAAATTTTCGCACTGACCGATGCACTGGCTTTTCCGCATATCCTGCGCTTCTGGAATTACATTGCCGACATCAATGGGCACAGTCACGGCATGGAGCGCTACCAGCAATTCAACACGGGACGGCAGGATGGCTTTCTCGGTTGCGGACGCAAGGTGATGGAAAGCGCACCGGCCGCATCGGCGGTCGGATTTGCGACGGGGCCGTTAACCATCTGTTTCCTGGCTGGCCGCGGCGCGCCGCCGGTGGCGATTGAAAACCCGCGCCAGGTCAGCGCCTATCGCTATCCGCAGGACTACGGCCCGCGCAGCCCGACTTTTTCCAGGGCCAGCCTGGCGCGCCTGGGCCAGAGCGATGTCCTGTTTCTGTCCGGTACCGCAAGCATTGTCGGGCATCACACGCTGCATGCAGGCGATGTGGTGGCGCAGACGCGCGAAACGGTTGTCAACATCTCGGCCATGATTGAAGAGGCGAACCGGATGTTTCCACGGGCAGACTTTTCACTGGCCGATTTCTGCTACAAGGTCTATGTGCGGCATGCGAAGGATGCGGCGGCGGTTCACGCCGAATTGCGCCGGTTGCTCGGCACATCGGCGCGCCTGATGTTTCTGAAGGCAGACATCTGCCGCCAGGATCTGCTGATGGAAATCGAAGGAACCGCCGGCCATCCGTTTGAATTTGCAATCGGTGGGTAACAGCCTGCCAGGATGAAGACAAGGAGATTACGCATTTCAGTAAAACTGGTCATTCTGTTATGGCGACGCTTCATGGACAAATAATAGTAAACGTTTGCCAAGAGCGTCGTCATGCCGGCGGAAGCCGGAGCCCGGAGCCGTGCACGGATTTGCACCCGCTCCTTGCCAAGTGCACATGCAAGCGCATCGCGCAGGTTGTGCAAACCGCACGGATGGGCGGCTTTTTCATCCCTGACAGAGGCAAAATGGCGTCATCCCGCGCCACTTCATTTATCATGTCATTTCGACTGTTTGCACTGTCCGAGCCATGCGGCTGGCGCCGGCGCATCTGACCTCCTCTCTGCATTACATGTTTTTTTCGCACTGGAAGCGACCTGTCATCCCACCATGAAATCCTGTATGCGCATCCTGCTTACGGCCTATGATTGTGCGGTGTTTTATATCGGCTTGCTATGGTTCGGCCTGATTTGCCTGACCTGGTCCGCATTCGCCGTAATCCTGTACCCGGTACTGCCGCGCGCAGTCGGCCAGCGCATCGGCCGCCTCGGCATCATGGGAGGATTTCATCTGTTCCTGGCCAGCCTGAGACTGTCGGGGCGTTTCCACTTCGATATCGATACGCTCGATGCATTGCGCGCCGAGGAATCGTTGATCATCGCCCCCAATCATCCGTCCTTGTGGGATGTGGTGATGATCGTCTCGCGGCTGCCGAATGTTGCCTGCATCATGAAAGCGCAAATCATCAACAATCTGTTTCTTGGCGCGGGCGCGCGGCTGGCACGCTACATTCGCAACGATTCGCTGCGCAGAATGATCATGCTGGCGGTGAAGGAGGTGCAGCACGGCAGCCAGCTGCTGTTGTTCCCGGAAGGCACGCGCACCACCAGGCCGCCGATCGGGGTACTGACCGGCAGCATTGGCGCGATTGCGCACCGCGCCAGGGTGCCGGTGCAAACCGTGATCATTGAAACCGACTCGCGCTTTCTGGCCAAGGGATGGCCGGTCTACAAAAGGCCGCGCCTGCCGATGACCTACCGCATCCGGCTCGGCAAACGCTTCGACCCGCCCGGCAACAGTTCCATTTTCATGGCGGAGCTGGAACAATATTTCGCCCGCGAACTCGGCGCGGGCGAGCCGGCGCCGGTAGCCGCGCCGCAGCCGGAAACGGCTGCGGTAGAGTGACATACCGCCTCATTTTTCCACTTTTTCATTGTTATCGACGCGCTTGATGATTCCACCATCGACCACCCATCTGGTACTGATCCCCAGCTACAACCCCGGCCCGAAAGTATTCGAGACGGTGCGCGCGGCGCGCCAGCACTGGGATCCGGTATGGGTAGTGATCGACGGCAGCACCGATGGCAGCACCACCGGCCTGCAGGAGATGGCTGCCGGCGATGCCGGCCTGCATGTGATCACGCTGCCACGCAACATGGGCAAGGGTGCGGCCGTGCTGCACGGCCTGGATGCGGCTGCGGCGCGCGGCTTCACGCATGCGCTGACCATGGATGCGGACGGGCAGCATCCGGCCGACCTGATTCCGGCATTCATGGCCGAATCGATGCGCCGTCCCGGCGCCATGGTGCTCGGCATGCCGGTGTTCGACGCCAGCGCGCCCAGCCTGCGCGTCAAGGGGCGGCAGGTGTCGAACTGGTGGGCCAACCTGGAAACGCTGTGGGCCGGCATCGGCGATTCGCTGTTCGGCTTCCGCGTCTATCCGGTCGGCCCGCTGCGCGCGGTGATGCGCGGCCAGCGCTGGATGCGCCGCTTCGATTTCGATCCGGAAGCGGTGGTACGGCTATGCTGGCGCGGCGTGCAGCCGGTCAACCTGGCTGCGCCGGTGCGGTATTTCACGACCGCGGAAGGCGGCGTGTCGCATTTCCGCTATCTGCGCGACAACACATTGCTGACCTGGATGCATAGCCGCCTGTTTTTCGGCTTTGTCGTGCGGCTGCCGCTGCTCCTGTTGCGCAAGCTGCGACGGGATTGAATCATTATGATCAATCCCTATTTTGCAAAAATTAGGGGAGTATGGTTAAAAAATACCGAAATTCGGAATGATTCCGCGGGCTTTTTAAAATACAGCGGATAGTATTTTTTGCCTTGAAAATCGCTAGATCATCCCGCCATTAACCGAAATCACCTGCCCGGTGATGTAGGCTGCGCGTTCGGAGGCCAGGAAGCTGACCAGGTCCGCCACTTCTTCCGGCTTGCCGGCGCGCTTCATCGGCACCAGGCGTGCAATCGCCTGGGCGTCGAACTTGCCTTCGATCATGTCGCTTTCGATGATGCCCGGCGCGATCGCATTGACGGTAATGCCGCGGCTGGCGACTTCCTGCGCCAGCGATTTGGTGGCCGCGTTGAGCGCGCCCTTGGCCGCCGCGTAATTGGTCTGGCCGCGATTGCCGGTCAGCGCCGCCACTGAAGACATGTTGATGATGCGACCCCAGCGACTGCGGATCATCGGCATCATCAGGGCTTGCGTGACATGGTAAAAACCGTTCAGCGACACATCGATCACGCGCTGCCACTGGCCTGGCTGCATGCCGGGAAACACCGCATCGTCGTGGATGCCGGCATTGTTGACCAGGATCTGGATCGGCTCGTGCTCGACCAGCGGCAGCAAGGCTGCCGCAACCGCTTCTGCATCGGTGACGTCGAACACCAGTACTTCGGCGCTGCCGCCCGCCGCGCCAATTGCATCGACCACCCTCTGCGCCTGATCGCGCCGGCTATTCGCATGGACCAATACATGGCAGCCATCGGCCGCCAGGCTGCGGCAGGCCGCCCCTCCGATCGCACCGCTGCTGCCAGTGACCAGTGCTCGTTTCATTGTCGGAGCCCTCATGATTAATCCGGCACGATGAAGTCTTGATTGCATCGTGCCCTGTTCTCCCCCTCACCCTCCGGGAGAGGGTTGGGGAGAGGGGATGGATTGACCGAACCGGCGTGCGCGTCGAGGATCACCGCCGCCCGGCCCTCCAGCAGCACACGCCCCGCAGCGCGCAGCGCAAAATCGTACAGGATGGTGTTGCCGTCGCCGGAAAAGCGCGTCGCCTCCACCGTCAGGTCGGCGGCAATATCGTCCAGCCGGCCGACATGCAGCACCGCGCCGCGCACGCTGGCCAGATAGCCGAGCCGCGGCGGCGCATCCCGGGGCGCGATCAGCGCACCGTGCACCGCCATTGCCTGGGCCGCGTATTCGATGCCGCAGGCGGCGGCCAGCCGTCCGTGCGCGCGCAACGGATTGTCCGGCGCGCGGTGGCTGACGGCGCTGCAGCGGATACGCTGTTCATCCCAGTCCTCGACCCGATGCAGCAGGCACATCGCGCCCCGGTGCGGAATGCGGGCGGCGATCCAGTCGCGCCCCATCGATTCGGCACGATGAAGTCTTGATTTCATCGTGCCCTGTTCTCCCCCTCTCCCTCTGGGAGAGGGCAGCATGGCTCCACGGTCACGGCCAGGCCCGCGGCATCCAGGTAACCGAGCGTCATGGAGGCCGAGGCGGCCTGCGCCAGCGCGCATAGCAGCGGCAGGCTGCGCGCGGCCGGGATTGCTGCCCGCATCCGTTCCAGCGCGCCGTCGGCCAGCCGGTCGGCCGGATCGGCGGTCAGCGCGATGCTGATTTTTGCCAGCGAGGCTTCGCTGCGCAGCGGTGCAAGCGCCAGGCCGACGCCGAACTCGTCCGGAATCGGACGCGCCTTGCGCAACGGTTCCGGATACGTGGTGTCGCAGGCGATCAGCAGCACCGGGGTCTGCTCGACGCGGACCTGCGCCATGGCTTCCAGCAGGCCGGCGCCGAAGCTCGCATCGTAGGCGCACAGCACCGAGGAAGCCGCCATTGCGCCGGTGGCGATGCCCCAGTAACCGGCCGCCGCGTTATGCACCGAATTGTGGAAGCGGGTCGGCGACAGCAGGCGATCTTCGGACGCCAGCGCCGCGCAGATTTCATGGCAATTATTGCCGTCGCCGCCGGAAGCGGAAAACACGGTCGGCAATCCCGCCACATCCAGCCCGGCGGCCAGCGCCGCTTCCTGGCCCACCGCCATAGTCAGCTTGACGATCGGCCCGCAGCGGCGACGCTCGGCGGGGGGCAGCAGCGCCGGCGCCTGCAGCAGGGTTTTGTGGTACTGGTAAGCGGCATGTCCCGCCAGGATGGCGCGGCTGGCCGGCCAGCCGGCCAGGCCCGGCCCCAAGAGGCCCACGCCATCGATATAACAGGTCAGAGTCGTCATGGCGAATTCAGTTGGCGCGGCCAAACAACAGGCTGCAATTGGTGCCGCCAAAACCAAAGGAGTTGCTGAGCGCATGGCGGATCGGCCGCTCGAGATTGTCGAGCAGGTAATTCAGCGGCAAGCCAGGGTCGCATCGGGTCGTATTCAGGCCGCCCGGCAGCAGGCCGTGCTGGAGCGCCAGCGCGCAAATGACCGCCTCGATTCCGCCTGCGGCGCCCAGTGTGTGTCCGGTCGCACCCTTGGTCGAACTGCACGGCGTCGTCGCACCGAACAGGGCGGCGACCGCCACGCCTTCCGCGGCGTCGTTGCTCATGGTGGCGGTGCCGTGCAGATTGATGTAATCGACCTGCTGCGGCGCCAGTTGCGCCATCGACAAGGCTTGCCGCATTGCCAGCTGCGCGCCCAGCCCTTCCGGGTGCGGCGACGACATGTGATAGGCGTCGCTCGATTCGCCGATACCGGCCAGCAGCACCGCATCGGCGTCCAGGCTGTCGGGCAGGCGCTCCAGCAGGATCACGGCAGCCGCTTCGCCGATCGAGATGCCGCTGCGCTGCGCATCGAACGGCCGGCAAGGCTGCGGCGATAGCAAGCCCAGCGAATTGAAGCCATACAGCGTGGTCAGGCATAGCGTATCGACGCCGCCGACCAGCGCCGCATCGATCAGGCCCGCCTCGATCATGCGGCGTGCGGAGCCGAACACTTTGGCACTGGACGAACAGGCGGACGACACTGCCGCCGCCGGTCCGCGCAGGCCGAAATAGCGCTGTACGAAATCGGCGGCGGAAAACGAGTTCTGGGTGGCGCCGTAATGGAAATCCGCCGGCAGGTCGCCACTGACGGCATCGCGGCGGCGATACGCCAGTTCCGCCTGCAGGATGCCGGAAGTGCTGGTGCCGAGAAACACGCCGACCCGGTCGGCACCGTATTTCGTGGCGGCGGCTTGCACCGCGCCGGCAAAGCCGTCCTGCTCCAGCGCCAGCTGCAGCAGGCGATTGTTGCGGCAATCGTAGGTGCGCAGATCGGCGCGAATCGCGGTCTGATCGACCTCCGGCGCGACACCGATCCAGGTGTCGAGATCGACCGTGTCGAAATCGCAGCGCGTCAGGCCGCTCCTGCGCTGTCGCAACGCTTCCAGCGTCCGGGAAAGGCCGCTGCCGATCGCACTGGTCGTGGTGAAATGAGAAAGAAAAAGCGGCTTCAATGCAGTCCGGGGAATGTGATTGTTCGGGCGCGCCGATTTTAGCAAACTAATTTCCTTAAGTCGTTATGTTCCTGTCAAGCCAGGCAACCAGCAAAATATTCGCGAAGGGCGTGCCCTGGTGCATTGGCAGGCTGGCAACCTCGAAGCCCAGCGCAGCCAGCGCGGCATGCCATTCCGGCAATCGACGGCCATGCAGGCGGCCGGTGCGTTGCCCGCGCATCAACGCCACTACCCGGTCGACCCACAGGCTGAACCGGAACGGCAGCCCGCCATCGGCATCGCCGACCCGCAGGATCAAAACGCCGTACGGGGCAAGCGCTGCCCGGGCCCGGCGCAGCACTTCGTCCTGCGCGGCGCTATCCACATAATGCAGTACATCCAGGATCACTATGGCATCAACCTGGCCAAAATCGGTACGGCACATATCGCCGACTGCAAATGTGGCGGCATCGCCCAGCGCCTGGCGTGCGCAGGCAACCTGACGCGGCATCAGTTCGATGCCATGGATCGAGACTGGTTCCGGCGCCTTGGGCCAATTCGCGGGCCAGTCGCCGGCAACTTGCATCTTTTTTGCTGCCAGCAACCAGGCTGCGAGCAATCCTTGTCCGCAGCCGATATCGAGAATGCGCGCCCGATCCGGAATCAGCCCGTGCTCCAGCAGCCCGGCAAATACCGGGTCGCCGCCCAGCTTGCCGCGTGCGAAATGCCAGGCGAAGCGGCCCGCTGCACGGTAGGGAGCGGCGGCGGCATCGACCATCCTGCGGATGAATGGCGCGGTCATGGCGATTGCATGGCATCCGACAAGGTGACAAAGCGCAGGCCCGCGCCGGCGGCGGCATCGAACAGCGCAGGCAATGCCTCAATGACAACCGGGACGCCGGACGGCGCGCGCGCGCAATTGCCATCATGCAGCAGAAAAATCGCGCCCGGGGCCAGGTCGCGCAGCAATCTGCGGCTGACCAGGGCGGGGTCCGGCGTGCGGGTATCAAAACCGCGCCGGGTCCAGGCCGCCAGCCTCAGCCCGAAGCGCGCCAGCACCGGGTCGAGAAAGGGATTGCGCAGGCCGGCCGGTGCGCGGAAGAATTGCGGCCGGCGGCCGGTCAGCGCCGTCAGCGTATCCTGCGCCATCTGTATTTCGCGCGCCAGGCCGGCCATGCCGAACAGTGAAAAGTAATGGCGATGCCGCTGGCTGTGGTTTTCCACCGCATGCCCGCGTTCGACGATGCGCCGGCACAGCGCCGGATGGCGCGCGGCGCGCTCGCCGATGCAGAAGAAGGTGGCCTTGACGCCATGGCGATCGAGCAGGTCGAGCAACTGCGGCGTCACGTCCGGATCGGGGCCATCATCGATCGTCAGTGCAATTTCGCCGCGCAACGCAGCGGCATGCGGCAGCCTGGTCCAGTTGGGGCCGAGCCAGGTGCTGCGCGGCCACAGGCCGGCCAGCGTCAGCACCGCGTGATTGGCGAGCAGCAGCACCAGCGCCCAGCGCCAGGCCTGCGGATACAGGATGCATCCAGCCAGCAGCGCGACATGCAGCGCCAGGGTGAAGCGGATCAAGAGCGGCATCCGCCAGCGCAAGGATTGCGGCCGCATCATGCGCGTAGCGCCGCGGAACAGGCGGGACGCACCGCCAGCCGGTCAAGAAAGTTGTCCCATAACTGCCGCCAGGTCGGCCAGTCATGCCCGCCGTCGATGATATCGATGGATGCGGGATCGAGCGCTTCGGCCATCATCTCCTGGCCGTCGGCGAAGCGGTCCTGCCGCCCGTAACCGAGATGGATTGCCGGCGCATCCGGCTGCCGTCGGTGCGTTTTCAGCCATTGCCACATGCGAAGTTCGGCATCGCCCGCCGCGTCGTCGGGCCGCCACTGTGCGAGGCCGCCGGCCCTGATCCGGTTGGTCAGCAGCCGGTTGCCCGGATACGGCGCCAGCAGGCACAGGCCATCGATATCGCCGGGATAGCGTTCGGCATAGGCGACAGCAATCAGGCCGCCGATCGAGATCCCGGCCAGCCAGATGTCGCGATAGCCCTTGCGCCGCGCCGGCTGCACCACATCGTCATGCAGGCGCCGCTGGGCGGAACCGTCGATCGTCTCGGCGATATGGCGCATGGCAAGGTCGGGCATGGCGAGATCGAGCGGCAAGCTGCGTGCCCGCACGGCGTCGGCGAAGCCGGATTGCAGGAATTGTTCCGGCGGCTGCAGCGCGCCCGGCAGCAGGATCACCAGCGTCTGCGCCAACCGGTCGGAAGCGGCATGCTCGTGCAGGATGCGCATGTGTTAGCCCGCCCCGGACTTGCCGGCATCGGCGAAGATCGCCGCGAACATCAGCGTCAGCACCGTGCCGGGGCCGACCGTGGAGCCGATCGCCTGCAGCACCGGCACTTGCGAAAACCCCAGCAGGCCGAAGCCGGCCACCGTGGTCATGTTGGCAAACACCAGCGACACCAGCGTCTGCGGCGTAATCCCGTTCGCACCCGCCTCCCTTCCCTGATTGAAGAACAGCGCGTAATTGGAGCCGACCGCAACGATCAGCAGCAGCCCGACCAGGTGCAGGATCGTCATGCGCTGCCCGCACAAGGCCAGCGCCGCAGCGACCGTCGCCACCGCCGCCAGCGGCGGCAGCAAGACCCGCAGCGTGGTGCGCGGCGAACGCAGCGTCAGCAGCAGCAGCGCGACGATACCGGCCAGCCCTGCCAATGACAGGCCGATCGCTTCATGCAGATAGCCGGAATACAGATGATCGGATTCCGCTTTCAGATCGACAAACAGCGCATCCGGCTGTCCGGCCGCCGCCAGCGCCGCGCGCACCGGTGCGGCCGCGATGCCGGCGGGCGGCGCGGTCAGCGGCAGCAGCGCATGCCAGCGCGTATCGTGCCGGTACATCATGGCGTCGACCGCCATCGCCAGGGAAGTATGGTCGAGATCCGCACGCTGCAACGGCGGACGTTTTTTTGCCGCCGCGATATCCGCCGCAAACGGCGCAAACAGCGCGGGCCGCACCGGCAAGCCGGCGGTTGCCTGCGACAGCCGCTGCGCCAGTCCATCGGCCGGCAGGCTGGCTTGCCGCGCCAGCTGCGTAGCCATGCTCGGCAGATAGCGGCTCGGCGTTTCAAAACCGGCCAGCACGCCGCTTGCCACCAGCGGCTGCAATTGGCCGGCGATTTTTTCCGCCGCCTGCAATACCGCTTCGCTATCCTTGCCGGACAGCGCAATCATGTAGCGCACATCCGGTGCGCCGAGGTCGGCGCGCAGGCGCGCATCAGTCGCCTGGTCGGCTGGCGACACCGGGCTGAGCGACGACAGTTCGGGATTCCATAAATTCGCGCGATGCTGGAACAGCACCACGCATGCCGCAACCGCGAGCGCCAGCGCCGGCCAGCGCAGCAGCGCGGCATGGCGGACGATGCGCACCAGCAGCTGGCCGAAGGCCGATACATCGCGGATGCGAAAGCCATCCGGCAGCAGGTGCGGCAGCACGAAGCGGGTGACCGCGGCTGCCGTGATCAGGCCGGCGATCGAATACAGGCCCAGTTGCGCCAGGCCGGGAAAACTCGACAGCAGCAGCGAGACAAAACCGGCGATCGAGGTCAGCACGCCGAGCCGGATGGTCGGCCAGAAATCGCGCACCCAGTCCGGTGCGGCGCCGTTTCCCTGCACCATCGACTGGCGCGACTGCACGAACAGATAAATCGAGTAATCGACCGCCTCGCCGATCAGCGTGACGCCGAATCCGAGCGTAATGCCGTGCACCATGCCGAATCCGAGGCTGACCGCAACCAGCCCCGCCAGCGCACCGGAAATCACCGGCAGCAAGCCGAGCGCCAGTGCCGTGAATGAGCGGTACACCAGCAACAACAGGGTAATGATGATGGCGGTGCTGATGCTCGACAGGCGCGTCACTTCGCTTTTGATGGTGCTGCGCGACTGCACCGAAAACACCCCGGGGCCGGTCATCGCAAGCGTGGCCTGGGCCGCGCTGCCGCCCTGCTGCCTGACCGCCGTATCGAACGCCTTCCGGATTTGCGCCATGGCCTGTTCCTGGCCATCGGTATCGGCGCCGGCCGCGCGCGTCTGCGCCAGCAACAGCGTGCGCGTGCCATCGCGCGAAGCCCATGCGCCATGGCTGGTGTGCGGACGATTGCCGCCATGCATCTGTTCCAGCAGCTGCATGATTTCGCCGGTCGGGTCGCGCGGCAACAAGGGTTTGACCAGCAGGCCGGCGGGCGACGCCAGCAGGTCGATGGTGTCGGCCAGCGCGGCATGCAGTCCGGCCGGCGTGAAGCGTTCCGGCGTGACTGCGGGGCTGAGCAGATAGCGGTTGTCGAACAGGAACGCCTGATCGCGCGCCGCATCGACCGGTTCGCCGTTATTGATCGCAGCGAATGCCGGTGCGCCGCGTAGTTGTTGCGCCATGCCTTTGGAAAGCGCGGCGCGGGTCGGCGCGTCCGCGCCTTCCATGCCGATCAGGATCAGGCGCGAAACCATGCCATCGCGCAGCTGATCCAGCAACACCTGCTGCGCCCTGGTGGGCGACTGCGGCAGAAAGGCCGACAGGTCGGTGGTAAAGGTGGTGCGGGCAATCACGAGGGCGCACACGACCGCGCCGAGCAGCCATGCGGCCAGCGCCATCCCGCGCCGGCGCGATGGTGCCGTCATGGCGTGGCGACGGGCGTGACCGTCATCACCGAACGATCGCCGTCAGTCTGGATGATCTCGATGCGGCGCACGTTGTCGCGGCTGCCGGCGATCCGGATCAGATGAATCGTGGTCGCCATCTTGCCATCGGTCGGCGTCAGCGACAGCTGCCAGCGCTCCGCGCCGCCTTCCAGCTGCAGCCTGAACACCCGTTCCAGCGCCTTGCGGTCGCCCGCCAGCGTGCCACGGATGCTATCGAGGAAACCGGCCAGTTCCGGATACTCCGACAGTTGCACCGCCAGCTTCTGGCGCCCGCGTTCGATGGTCAGCGTGCCGCCGTCGATCGTCATGGTTTCAGGCTTCGGTTTAAGGGTGCGTTTTTCCAGGTGGTCCGGAGCGGTATACAGCAGTTCTCCCGACGACTCTACCGGCCGTTCGAGCATCGCCATGGTTTTTTTCTCGATGAAGGTCGCGCGGCCGGAGGCGACCTTGCCCATCGACTGCATCAGCTGGTCGATATCCCAGTCCGCCGCCATCGACAGCGCCGGCCAGAATGCAATGGCCAGGAGAAAAAGGAAAGTGCGGCGGAACACCGGCCGTATCGATGTAACGTTCATTGATCAGGGTCTTTGCCGGTTGCGGAGGCGAATTGCCAGAAATTGAAAAAATTAAACCAGTTATAGGGCGCGCGCCGGCAGTATTTTTCAAGCAGGGCAGCGTAACGCTCCACCGCGCGCTCGATTTCCGCCTGCCGCTGCGTCCGTGCAACCTGCGAAAAATCGGCCAGCATTTCAAAATGGATCTCGTAGCGGTTTTTCCCCAGATACAGGCCGGTCATGAAGATCACCGGCCGCCGCAGGATCGCCGCCATCCGGCACGGGCCGAGCGGCAGCGGCGCAGGGCTGCCGAGCAGCGGCACCGCCAGTGTCGCGTCATCGCGCAGGGTGCGATCGGCCAGCATGCCGACCAGAGCGCCCCGATCCAGGGCTTCACTGATTTTCAGCATCGCATCGATCCGGCCCAGCGCGATGACATCCTGTTGCGCAGCCGGATTGATTGCCGCCAGCATGTCGTTGATCTTGCGCGCGTTTTCTTCATACATCGCCATCGCCACCTTGAGCCCGGCATGGCGCCGGCCGAGCGCACGGATCACTTCGAAGCTGCCCATGTGCGCGCCGATCAGGAACACGCCGCGTCCGTCCGCCACGCACTTCTGCATCAGCGCCTCGCCATGCACCGTGATGTCGAACAGGTCGAAGCGCTGGTTGAGCAGGTAGACCCGGTCGTGGATGGTGGTGGCGAACCAGAAAAAATGCCGGTAGAGGTCGGCCCAGCGCACCGGATGCGGCAGGATCCGGCGCAAATACCCGCGCGAACCGGCGCGGCTGGCCGGTGCGAACAGCAGGAAATACGCGGCAATCAGGTGCAATACCGCGCGGCTGGCCGATCGCCCCAGATGCAGCGAAATCCAGGTCATGATGCGCAGCATCAGCATGTTGCTGCGCTCCGGGCTGCGCATCCAGCCGGCCGTGCGCTGCGGTTGCGATGTCATGGCGCCGCCACTTCAGGCAGGCGGATCGATCCGGTCGCCACCTTGTGGCCCGCACTCAGGAGATCGAAGCGCAGCGCGCCGCTGTCGAGCGTTTCATAGCGTACGCTGACCGGCTCGCCGGGACCGACCGGGCGCAGGAATTTCATCGTGCCGATACGACAGGCAGACAAGTCGGTTCCGATCTGCCGGCCGATGGCATGCAGCGCTGCATCGAGCAGCACCACGCCGGGAACGATCGGCGCACCCGGGAAATGTCCGGCGAATGCGGGATGATCGGCCGCAATCGCCAATGGCGCCTGGCCGCTGCTCATGCCGGATTCCCTTTGCCGGATGGGCCATTGCGGGCTGTCGCCAGCGCCTGCAACGCCTCGCGCGGCAATTTGCCGGTAGCGTTGCGCGGCAATGCATCGACCAATACCAGCGGACGCGGCAGGAATACCGCATCGATGCGCTCGCGCAGCGCCGCCGTGATCGTCGCCGCGCTCATTCCAGGCGCCACCACGAATGCGGTCAGGCGTGTCACGCCATCGGCGTGCGCTTCGTCCGGCATGAAAAATGCCCCGTCGACCACGCCCGCGATCGCATGCAACTGCAGGTTCAGGTACGCAAGCGAATTGCGCTTGCCGGCAATGTTGACCAAGTCGGCGGTGCGTCCGTGCAGCAGAAAGCGCGTGTCATCCACGCTTTCGATCACGTCGTTCATCGGCACCGGTTGTTCGACATGGCCGCCGGAGGCCCAGGTGACGCCGTCCCGCTGCGTCAGGCGGACGTCTTGAAACAGTCGCCATTCCTGGGTCCGGGTGGAATTGCGCACGGCGATCTGCCCGGTTTCGGTGCTGCCGTAAATTTCCAGCAGCGGCGCGCGAAATGCCTGTTCCAGCTCCTCGGCCAGCGCCGTCGACAACGGCGCGGTCGCCGACACCAGCAGATCCACTTGCGGTATGTCGAGGCCGGCGCCGATCACGGAGCGCAGATGGACCGGCGTCGATACCAGCGTGCGCGGTCGCGGCGTCGAGCTGACCGCATGGCAGATATCGGACGGATAGAAGGAATTTCCCGCGACCAGCGCATTGGCGCTTTGCATCACGATCAATACCGTCGATTCGAAGCCGTACATGTGCTGCGGCGGAACGGTGCCGATCACGGCATGCCGGCGGCCATCGTGCAGGCCGCACAGCTGCGCTTCGGCCTGCACGTTGCGCACCAGCGCGCCCCAGGTTTTCCGGTGCGGCATCGGCACGCCGGTGGAGCCCGAGGTGAAGACATAGGCGATCAGTTGCCCGGCGTCGATCTGCGGCACCACGAATTCGCCGCCCTCATCCTGTTCGGCCAGCGCCGGATAATGCATCTGCGGCAGCGCGATCGGGCAATCCCTGCTATCGGTCAGGCAAAACGCATCCGGCGCGAACAGCGCCATCTGCCGGATCATTTCCGGCGTCTGCGTCGATGGCAGCAGGCTGACTTTACGGCTGGTCATGGCGGCGGCCAGGCCGACCATGAAGCGGTAGCGGTCGCCGCAGGCATTCAGCATGTGGCTGCCGGCGGGCAGTTGCGCGCGCAGTTGCGCCACCTCGGACAGGAAACGGGCGGCCGTGATCGGGCGGCCGTTGCGCCAGGCGATCACGCTATCGGCATGCGGGTGGGTAATCAGGGGGAAAACGGGCATGATGGAACCTCCTTTTCGATCCGGCGCAACGTCAGCCGGCAGGCGCTTTCCAGAAGGCCTTGACTGCATCCAGGATGTGCGCGTGCTCCATGTGCGGATGCAAATATCGCCGGACCAGGTATTCGAGCACGAACATGGCTGCGATCAATGGCGCGGTAAAGAAATTGGCGAAGGCGGACCATACGGATAACGGCGCGACCAGGAAAATCGTAGTCGAAGCCGCCGCCATCGCACCGAAAAACCCGACCCATGCCACCGTCACCTGGCGCGAATAGCGCGCCAGCGTCGGCGTGATCGTGCCGTGCACTGCCCGGGCGAAAGTGGTGCACATCGGCTCGCGGCCGGACGCCAGCGTGCGGCCGAAGGTCAGGCAGAGAATCAATTCCGTACCGGCATGTTCGAACCAGTAAATCCGGTCGTAATGATGCGTCAGTACGCTCCAGTTTGCCGCCAGCGCGGCGCAGCCGAGGCCGAACAGCGCCAGCATGGCAATCCGGCGCCGCGCATGCCATGCCAGCGATAGCGCCGCCAGTACCAGCGGCGCCAGCGCCAGCAGAACGCCCAGCGTCGCGGTGCCAGCGGCCGTATTGGTGTGATGTGCAAGCAGGGCGTAGCCCAGCGCCAGCGCGCCGGCGGCGATCCAGCGCCCAAGCCGAAGCGCTTCGAACATCAGGCTGATCTCTGGATGCCGATGTATTCGGTCAGGCTGCGCAGCGAACTGAAAATGCGATGGTTGTCTTCATTGTCAGCCTTCAGTTGCAGTCCGTACTGCTTGGAAACCACCAGGGCGATTTCCAGCACGTCAATCGAATCCAGTCCCAGACCATCACCGTAGAGTGGGTCGTCCGGGTGGATCTGATCCGCGCCGACATCGAGATTCAATGCCTGCACGATGAGCTCTGCAACCTCATGTTGCAATGCGACATCATAAGTCGCGCTAGTGTCAATAGTCATGATTTCCGTATTGCCTAATAACTGAAACAAGCAACGTCCGCCTTGCTTTTTCGCAAAGAAACCATTGCTTGAAGAGAGTCCGTCATGTTACCAGCCCATCTTCCGCCGGCTCAACCCTTTTCCGTTGCCCTCCCGATGCAGGATTTGCAATTGATGCGGCAACGCATCGTTCATTTGCCAGTCCGAAATGATCGATGCCTGCGGGCTGGATGCTCCGGCAAGGCTTGCCGGGAGCCGGAATACCCGTGAATGCGGTTTTGCGCAGCTCCTGGAGCATCTGCATACACGGCCATGTATTCTAAAATACCCGCGTTTTCATTGCGAATATCGCACTATTTTTACCTATACTCTCTACAAAATTCATTTTTTCAGGGCGCGATACTCCGAAAATACGCCAAGTTCAAGATAGCGATCGACATTGGCGAACCCGGCGTTCTTGAGCGTATGCATCACGCTGGCCGGCGCGGCGCAGGCTTCGATCGTATCCCAGTAATAACGCCACAGCAGCGAGGTATTGCCGCTGCGCGAAGCGAGGCGGGCCAGAGTCGGCACCACGCCCTTGATATAGGCTTTCAGCAGCATTTTCCGGAACGGTTTTTCCGGGCAGGTGATTTCCAGGATGCACAGCCGGCCGCCTGGCTTCAGCACGCGATGGAACTCGGCAAACGCCACGGAAAGATCGCTGATATGCCGCAATGCATAGCCCATGCTGAGAAAGTCGAAGGTGTTGTCGGGAAACGGAATCTGTTCGGCCGTGCCCTGGACCAGCTTGACGCCTGCCGGCACTTGCGCATTCTGCAGCATGCCCGTGCTCGGATCGACTCCTGTCACCAGCGCGGGATCGCCGACGATGTTTGCCGCCTGCCGCGCCACCAGTCCGGTGCCGACGCCGACATCGACCATCTTCATGCCCGGCTTCAGCCCCGCGCGCAACAATGCCTGGCCGCGGTACCAGGAACCCGATCCCAATCCGAGAATGGTTTCGATGCGGTTGTAGTCGGCAGCGGTGCTGTCGAACATCTTCCCGACCCAGCCGCGCCGCTCTTCTTCATTGCGATAGTAATCCGTCAACGGCAGATGCGGCGCATGAACGATGTTGTCTTTGATGTTATCGGTGTCAGGCATGTGCGGCTCCGGGCAGATAAAGAAGATGAAATTGCGAAAGGCGGTGCATATCGGTTTGATATTGCCGATCCGGCAGCCATGCCGACGCATCGGCAAGGCGGCTGGTTCCGGCAAAGCGAAGGTCGTTACAGTACCCCAAATGCATTACTGCAAGCAATATCAGGATGACCACGCATGACGTGCTTCCGCCCTTCAATGGAAAGGCAAGACACTGTTCCTCAGACCAAGGGATATCCGCTTGCGATGCAGCAGCGCTAGGCCGGCAACCGATACGCCAGGGCAACAAACTGTTCGAGCGACAACGTTTCCGGCCGTGCCTGCGGATCGATACCAGCATCGATCAAGTCGTTTTCGGTGAACATGCCGGCGACGCAATTGCGCATCACCTTGCGCCGCTGCGAAAAGGCTTTCATCACCACCTGCTCCAGTCGTCCCTGATCGCAGGCCAGCGGCTGTGCAATCGGCAGCATGCGCACGATGGCGGATTCCACTCGCGGCGGCGGATCGAATGCGGTTGGCGGCACGACGAACATCAGCTCCATCCGATAGCGCCACTGCAGCATGACCGACAGACGGCCGTAAGCTTTGCCGCCGGGCGACGCCGTCATGCGCTCGACCACTTCCTTTTGCAGCATGAAATGCTGGTCCTGCACCTGCGGCGCGATCTGCGTCAGATGAAACAGCAGCGGGCTCGATATGTTGTAGGGCAGATTGCCCACCACCCGCAGCTTGCGTCCGGGCGCAACCGGAATCGTCGTGAAATCGAATTGCAGCGCATCGCCTTCATGGATGATCAGGCGGTCCGCGGCGAAGATTTTCTTCAGCCGCGCCACCAGATCGCGGTCGAGCTCGACCACATGCAGTTGCCTGAGCGATTCCAGCAGCAGGCGGGTCATGGCCGCCAGGCCGGGACCGATTTCGACCATCGCATCGTCGGGTTGCGGATCGATGACGCGGATAATGTCGTGCAGCACGCCCTCATCCGTCAGGAAATTCTGGCCAAAGCGTTTGCGTGGAATGTGTTTCATGGATTGTTATGGGATCAGTCCCCGCCGTGCCCGCGCAGGATACCGCAGGCAGTGAAGCAGGATGGCCGTGGCGCATTGCCCTGCGAAATCCCTGCAGCGCCCTGCGCGGACACGACAGAATTTTTCAAGACCTGGGCAATGCGCCGGCGCTTGCGGCAGCCATCTGCGCCGCGACCCTGATCGCCTCGACCATGCTGCCGTGGTCGGCATGGCCAACGCCCTTTACCGCCAGATCAAGCGCCGTGCCATGGTCGACTGAAGTACGGATGATCGGCAGGCCGAGCGTAATGTTTACGCCGCGCCCGAAGCTCGCATGCTTCAGGACCGGCAAGCCCTGATCGTGGTACATCGCCAGCACGCAATCCGCATGCTCCAGGTATTTCGGCTGGAACAGGGTGTCGGCCGGATACGGGCCGCTGGCATCGATCCCCTGCGCCTGCGCCGCCTGCAGCACCGGCGTGATCACGTCGATTTCCTCGCGGCCCAGATAGCCGCCCTCGCCCGCATGCGGATTCAGGCCAGCCACCAGGATGCGCGGCTTGGCCAACCCGAACTTGCGCTGCAAATCATGATGCAGGATGCCAATCGTGCGCAGCAAGCTGTCGAACGTAATCGCCGCCGGCACATCCTTCAGCGCCAGGTGCGTGGTAGCGAGCGCAACGCGCAGCATGGGCGTGCCGCCGGCCAGCATCATCACGACCTGCTGCGTGCCGGTCTTTTCCGCCAGGTATTCGGTATGACCGGTAAACGGCATGCCGGCGTCGTTGATCACGCTTTTCTGCAACGGCGCGGTGACGATCGCATCGAAGGTCTGGTGCAGCGCGCCCGCGATCGCGACGTCGAGCGTTTGCAGCAGCGCTCGGGCGTTGCGCTTGTCGAGCCGGCCCGGAACTGCCGGCTCGGCCAGCGGGCAATCGATCACGACCAGTTGTCCGGTCGGCAGATGCGGCAACCCGCCATTGCGCAGCGCCTGCGTCGACAAGGCGGCCAGGCGCAGGCCGGGGTCGATCTCGCCGGCGGTCAGCGCCAGCAGCGCCGCGTCGCCGATCAGCACGCAATTGACGGTATCGCGCAACTGCCAGGCGGCCCGGAGCGAAATTTCCGGGCCGATGCCGGCGGGTTCCCCGCAGGTGATCGCAATCGTTGGCCGGTTGTTCATGCGGCCGCCAGCGATGAGATGGTCATTATTTGTCATCCAGGTGATATTCGACGTAGGCGCGATCGCGTAACTGGCGCAGCCAGTCCTCGGTCGCTTCTTCGAGCTTGCGGTCGCGGATCACCTGGCGCGCCAGCAGGCGCTGCCGCTCTTTCGACACGTCATCGGTCTTGCGTTCCAATACCTGGATCAGGTGATAGCCGAACGGCGACTCGATCGGCTCGCTGACCTGCCCCGGCTGTAGTGCATTCATCGCACGCTCGAATTCGGGCACGGTGTCGCCCGGATACAGCCAGCCGAGATCGCCGCCTTTCGCCGCCGACAGATCGTTGGAATACAGCTTGGCAAGATCTTCGAATTTGGCGGCCTTGTTATCCAGGCGCTCCTTCAATTCAAGCAACTTGCGCCGTGCATCGCTGGCCGTTACCACCTGATTGACCTTGATCAGGATGTGGCGCGCATGCGTTTGCTGCACCGCAGCCGCCGCCGTGCCGTTGCCCACTTTCACCACGCTCGGCATGCGTTTGCCAACCAGCTTCAGTATGTGGAAGCCGTTGGCGCTCTTCACGATATCCGACACGCCGCCCTGGTCCAGGCCACCGATCGCATCGACGAATAGCTGCGGCAACCGGTTCTGATCGCGCCAGCCGAGATCGCCGCCTTTCAATGCATCGCTCGCATCGGAATAGGTCGCCGCAAGTTTGGCGAAGTCGCCGCCCGCTTTCAATTGCCGCTGCACTTCTTCCGCGCGTCGGCGGCGCTCCGCAATCTGTTCGGCCGAGGCATTTTCCGGGATCCGTATCAGAATCTGCGCCAGATTGAATTCCTGCCGTCCCTGCGTCGCGCCGGCTTCGGCTGCCAGATAATTGTCGACTTCCGATTCCGAGATCTGGATCCGGTTATCGACTTCCCGCTCGCGCAAGCGCTGCATGATGATTTCGTTACGGATCTCCTCGCGGAATTTTCCGAACGGCGTGCCATCACGCTCCAGCTGGTTACGGAATTCCTGCAGCGACATCTTGTTTTGCTCGGCAATGCGCGAGATGGCGAGATCGAGCATGGTGTCATTGATCTGAATCCCGGTCTCGCTCGCCAGCTGCAATTGCGCGCGGTCGACAATCATGCGCTCCAACAACTGCCGTTGCAGTTGTTCTTCCGGCGGCAAGGCGCTGCCTTGCGCCTTCATCCGTGCGGTGACAATGCGCATGCGTTCATTCAACTCGTTGCGCGTGATGACGTCATGGTTGACCACGGCAACGATCGAGTCAGCCGGCTGAATACGCGGCTTTGCACTGGCTGCCGGTTTCGTGTCGCCGACGGTGGCGTTCGATTGAGACCAGGCTTGGGGCAATGCACCCAGCGTGACACATAGCGCGAGCGCCGCAAATTGCAGGCGCCGCTTCGGATTCAGTGCATTGTGCATGGTGAAGGAGTTATTCATAAATTAACGCTGTTCGTTAAAGGTGTCGTTACTGGGTGCTTCAGGGTGCTTCAGGTTGATTCACAAGTTGATAGCCGCGCACGCTGGCGCGCAGTGCCGGGAGCGGATTCGATCCAAGCCTCGTCAAGCCATTCAATTCAAGCTGGAAGAAAATCGGCGATGCCGCTTTTCCGGTCGCGGTCGGGATACGCTGGGCGACGATACGGAATACCCAGCAATCTGCCTTGTATTCCATTCCCAGCAAGCCTTCCGCCACTTTCTGGTCGGGTAGCGAATAATTGACACGTGCCACCGCATACCAGCGGCGTGCAATCGGCCATTGCGCAGAGCCGTCCATCTGTTCCAGATTGTTGAGCACATCGCGCCGATACTGCAGATTCAACACACGCTTCGGTCCCGGTTGCCAGCGCACACTGAAGTTGGCACGGTTCAATACGTTTTGGTTGTCGCCGTATTGCATATTGACTTCGGTGCTGAGCTTCGCGCTCAACTGGGCGAAAGCGGACAACAGCAGGTCCGAGCGGTTTTCGTCGCTGGGTGCGCCCAGGGTCACGCGTGGCCGCGAAAAATAGAAGCGCTGACCGACTGCGACGCGCAAGCGTTCGGCGCCGGACGGCTCGATATAGCGCGACACCAGCGCAGCGGTAAGCTGATTGGCATCGCCAATGCGGTCATGACCGACGAACCGATTTTCGCTGAAGAGCTGCGCGAAGCTCAAATCCGCTTCCGCGGTGTCGAAATTCGGATACAGGCTCTGGTCGCGATATGGCGTTCGTACGTAGAACAAGCGCGGTTCCAGCGTTTGCGTCATGTCTTGACCGAAGAAACGCGCATTGCGTTCGAACGCCAGGCCGCTGTCCAACGAAAACGTCGGCAAGGTCCGCGTCAGCGAGGAAGGTGCGCCGGCGACCGGATTGTCCAGGCTGTATTTGGTCAGATCGAACGACAACTTGGGGGTCACAAAGTATCCCGGCCGAATGATCGGATAGGAGATCTTCGGATTCGCCACGAAGCGGTCGCCACGCAGCATACCCGCATCGGGATGCCAGAACCGGGTCAACTCCGAATCCGCCGACCAGTCGAATCCATTCATGTCCAGGCGCCCTGCCTGGAAGGTTAATTGCGGCAAGCGATCATAGGGGCGCGGAATCGGTGACGCCGGATCCTGCAACACCTGGTAATTCGAGGCGCGCGCACCGAAATTCCAATACTTCGCGGAATAATTCAGATTCAGGTCACGCGACAGCAGACGCTGCGAACTGGTGGTGATCGTGCGCGGAAAATCGTTGGGATAGTTGTCGTCCGATGCCGCATTCAGGTTCCACGACATGCCCCATCCGGGAGCCAGGGACTGGGTATGGATCGACGTCACCGCATATCGATTGGTCTTGGTCGCCAGATCGCTCGGCACCACTTCCAGCCAGGTTTCGCCGAAGTACTTTTCGCTCAGGTAGCGACCATCCATTCCCAACTGAAATCCATGCCGGGTAAGAATGCTCGGATACAACGTCAGATCGCGGTTGGGCGCGATATTGAAATAATACGGTACCGTTACTTCCAGCCCGGAAGAGGTGCCGATGGTCGGTGGCAACACGCCCGACTTGCGCGCATCCGACAGGGGAAACGACATCGCCGGCGTTCCGAGAATCGGCACGCCCTTGAAATACACTACGGTCTTCGCCGCAGTCCCGACATCGCGCCCGCGATCAAGATGCAGCACATCCGACTTCAGGTACCAGTCCGGATCCGGTCCTTCACAGGTGCTGTACGTGCCGTCGGTGACAACGGCCTGATCCTCGCTTTCAAAATTAATGCGCCGGGCCTGGCCCTGCGCATTGTTGTGCTCCAGCCGATATGTCGGCTGCGTCACGTAGCCTCGGCCCACGTCCAGCTTGAGCTTCAATTCCTCGCCCGTGTACCGGTCGCCGAAACGTTGCATGCGGATATTCCCGGCAGCTTCCACCTGGTCTTCGACAATGTCATAGGTTGCCCGATCGGCATTGATCACGGTGTTGCCGCGCGTAATTTCCACATTCCGCTCCAGCGTGACTTCACGATCCGGTCGACCGGTCATCTGTTCCGCGCGAATGGTCGCCGGCAGCTTGCTTTCGTCTTCCTGCGCCGGTTTTACTGCGGTTTGCGCGTACACCAGCACCGGCATGGCGGCGACCAGCGCCGCAGCCATGCCGGAGAATAACCGTTGCAATTTGGGAAACATCGGAAACCAGATCATGAAAGAATGGAAACAGGCACTGAGTGAACGCCTTGCAGGCGATTTTTTAGGTTTAATCCCTTATTATATGGGAAGTCAAAATCCTCAATCCGTTTCTCCAGGCCGTTCATGTCTTCTTCTACCCCGCCCGATACCCGTTTTATCCAGTTAAAACAATGGCTAGCCACTGTGCCAAGTCTTGCAGTCGATCCAGAATCAATCCGCCCGGCATCATCGGATGCCAGCTTTCGCCGCTATTTTCGCGCCACCTGCAGCGATGGAAGCACTTGCATCGTAATGGATGCGCCGCCGCCGCAGGAAGATGTGCGGCCTTTCATTCATGTGGCCGCTCTGTTTAGCCAATCCGGCGTCTCGGTTCCCACCGTGCTGGCGCAGGATGTCGAGCGCGGCTTCCTGTTATTGAGCGATCTGGGGTCGACCACCTATCTGCAGCAGTTGAACCACGATACCGCGCACAAGCTGTATCTGGATGCCATCGATGCACTGGTATTGATACAGGCGCACAGCCAGCCGGATATGCTGCCCGAATATGACCGCGCCTTGCTGTTGCGTGAACTAAGGCTGTTTCCTGAATGGTATATTGGCAAGCATCTCGGCATGACATTATCGGATCAGCAATCGGCGCTACTCGACAAGGTATTCGACGCATTGCTGGCAAACAATCTGGCGCAGCCGCAAGTGCATGTGCATCGCGATTATCATTCACGCAACCTGATGGTGATGCAAAAAGGCAATCCCGGCATCCTTGACTTTCAGGACGCGGTATACGGGCCGATCACCTACGATCTGGTATCGCTGTTGCGCGATGCCTATGTTCAATGGGATGAGGAAATGGTGCTCGACTGGGCCATCCGCTACTGGGAAAGAGCCAGGCGCGCCGGTTTGCCGGTCAATCCGGATATCGATACGTTCTATCGCGATTTTGAATTCATGGGTGTGCAGCGCCATCTGAAGGTACTCGGCATTTTCGCCCGCCTGTATCACCGCGACGGCAAGGATGCCTACCTGCAGGATCTACCGCTAGTCATGGAATACACGCGCAACGCCGCCCGGCGCTATAAGGAATTGACGCCGCTGGCGAAGCTGCTGGATGAACTGGAGCAAAAGACACCGCAGGTTGGCTATACATTTTGATTCGCAAGGGCGTGCCGCGCATACGATCCATCCGCACTCCCGAAGCCATTGATGACAGGCCTTACATGAAAGCCATGATTTTTGCCGCCGGACGCGGCGAACGGATGCGTCCGCTGACCGATACCTGCCCCAAGCCGTTGCTGAAAGTGCGCGGCCGACCGTTGCTGGTCTGGCATGTCGTGAATCTGGTACGCGCCGGCATCACCGACATCGTGATCAACCACGCCCATCTCGGACACATGGTCGAGGAAGCCCTCGGCGACGGTTCGCGCTTCGGTGCGCGCATCGCGTATTCGGCCGAAAGCACGGCACTGGAAACCGCGGGTGGCATCGCAAAGGCGCGCAACCTGCTGGGAGAAGACCCATTTGTCGCGATATCCGGCGATATCTATTGTCCGCACTTCAATTTCGAACAGGTAAAAAGCGTACTGGAAAACAATGACGTGTGGGGCAATCCGCATCCGCATGACAAGCGCGACATTGCCTGGCTGTATCTGGTGAAAAATCCGCCATATCATCCAAACGGCGATTTTGCCTTGAACAATTTCTCGATTACGGCCAAGGGCGAGCCGATGCACACCTTCGCCAATATCGGTGTCTACCGGCCGGAAATGTTCGATACGATCGCGCCGGGCAGCCATGCCAAGCTCGGGCCTTTGCTGTATGAATTCGCGGCCAGCGGCCGGATCGGCGGCGAACTGTATCGCGGCGACTGGTTCAATGTCGGCACGGTGGAGCAATTGGCGCAACTGAATGCGTCTTTGACGGAAAGATCCCGATGATGACATCCTATGCAGCCAGGCGCGCAGCGCTGATGGCGCACATGCAGGCCAAAGGCGGCGGCATCGCCATTATTCCAACCGCGCCGGAAGTCAAGCGCAACAGCGATTCCGATTATCCGTACCGGCACGACAGTTATTTTTATTATCTTTCCGGCTTCGGCGAACCGGAAGCGGTGATCGTGCTGGTCGCCGGAAAAACGACGCAGTCCCTCCTGTTTTGCCGCGAGAAAAACATGGAGCGCGAAATCTGGGACGGCTTCCGCTACGGCCCCGATGCCGCGTGCAGCATGTTCGGTTTCGATATGGCCTTTCCGATCACGGCACTCGATATCGAGCTGCCCAGGCTGATAGCCCGCACGCCAGCGCTTTTTTATGCGTTCGGCCAGCATGCCGCGCTCAATGCGCAAGTGCAGAACTGGCTCGCTGCGGTACGCTTGCAGGCGCGCACCGGCGCCAGCGCGCCTTCGGCGCTGCATGATGTGCAGGCGCTGCTCGATGAGATGCGCCTGTTCAAGGATGCGGGCGAAATAGCAATCATGCGGCGCGCCGCCGCGATTTCCGCCGGCGCGCATGCGCGCGCGATGCGCCACTCGCGTCCCGGCCTGCATGAATACCAGGTCGAAGCGGAACTGCTCCATGAATTCCGAAGACACGGCTCCGACTCTCCCGCCTATACCTCCATCGTTGCGGCCGGCGCCAACGCCTGCGTGCTGCATTACCGGGCCGGCAATACGGTGCTGAAAGACGGGGATCTGGTGCTGATCGATGCCGGTTGCGAGCTGGACGGCTATGCCTCCGACATTACGCGCACCTATCCGGCCAACGGCGTTTTCACCGGCCCGCAAAGAGCGCTGTACGAGATTGTTCTGGCAGCGCAGGCGGCGGCAATCGCCGAAGCCGTTCCCGGCCGCAGCATCGCGGACGGGCACGATGCAGCAGTCAGGGTCCTGGCGCAAGGCATGCTCGATACCGGTCTGCTGGACGGCAACAAGGCCGGAACGCTGGACGATATCATCGCCAAGGGCGAGTATCGCCCGTTCTACATGCATCGAACCGGTCACTGGATCGGCATGGATGTGCATGACGTTGGCGGATACCGTGAATCGGGCCGCGCGGCGGAGGGCGCCGACAAGCCGTGGCGCATCCTGCAGCCCGGAATGGCGCTGACGGTCGAGCCGGGCCTTTATGTGCGTCCCGCGCCGGGCGTGCCGGAACAGTACTGGAATATCGGTATCCGGATCGAGGACGACGTGGTGATTACCGAGAATGGCTGCGACGTGCTGAGCTGCGATGCGCCCAAGGACGTGACGGAAATCGAAGCGCTGATGAGAAGCAAATAATGACGTCAGATTTCGATATGGCGATTTGCGGTGCGGGCCCGGTGGGCCTGGCGCTGGCGGCCATGCTGGTGCAACGCGGCGCATCGCCGGCGCGGATCGCCTTGATCGATGCCAAGGCACTGGAACAAGCCGCCCAGGACCCGCGCTCTATCGCCCTGTCCTATGGCAGCAAGCAGATGCTGGAAGAGATCGGCGCGTGGCCGATCGCCGCCACCGCCATTCATCAAATCCATGTATCGCGCCGCGGCCACTTCGGCCGCACCCTGATCGACCGCGACGAGTACGCATTGCCGGCGCTTGGCTATGTCACCCGCTACGGCACATTGATCGCGGCGCTTGCGGCAGCCACCGGCAACCTTGGCCTCACCGCTATCCGGCCGGCGCACGTGAGCGCCACTACCGAGGGCAAGGATGCGGTCGCGCTGCGGCTGGCCGATGGACGCGCATTCACCGCCGATATCCTGGTGCAAGCCGAAGGCGGCTTGTTTGCCGGGCAAACCGCAAAGCCGCTGCGCCGTGATTACGGCCAAACTGCGCTGATTGCGCATGTCGCCGCCAGCGCGCCGATAACGCATCGCGCATTCGAGCGATTTACCGATGAAGGGCCACTGGCGCTATTGCCGGAGGACAGCGGCTACGCGCTGGCATGGTGCGGCAAGCCGGCGAGCATCGACAAGTTGATCGCATTACCGGATGCCGCTTTTTTAACCGAGCTGGAAAACGCATTCGGCACGCGCCTGGGCCGCTTCGTCAGTGTCTCGCGGCGCAATGCATTCCCGCTTGGCCTGAATGCGCATCCCGCAACATCGGCGCGGACCGTGGCAATAGGCAACGCGGCGCAAACCCTGCACCCCGTCGCGGGGCAGGGTTTCAACCTCGGCCTGCGCGACGCAGCGGTGCTGGCAGGACTACTGGCGCGGCAGGCAACGCCCGAAATGCTGTTGCGGTTTGCACAGGCCCGTCAGTCCGACCGCAGTATGACAGTCACGTTGACCGATGCCCTGGCGCGCGTGTTCGCCAGTGCTCCGGGCGGCGCGCTGCCGCAAGGTGCGCTCAGCATGTCGCTAGGCATTTTAGACCTTCTCAAGCCGGTCAAACGCATGCTGGCCGAGCACATGATGTTCGGCAAACGGCATTGATCCGGCAATCCGCTCTATTTCGCCGCGCGCGCCTCCGTATCGCTTTCCGTCATCACTGAACCACCTGCGAAATCCACCGTCACGGCCAGCCCGGCGCTGCGGGTGCCGACATCGAGGCGGATCGCGGCATGGTTTTGCGCCGCCGCTGCTTGCGCGATCGACAGGCCGAGGCCGCTGCCGGTCTGCTCCTGTCCGGGGGCGCGGAAAAAACGCTCGAATACCTTGTCGCGGAATGCCGGCGCAATGCCCGGCCCTTCGTCGGCGACGATCAGTCGCGTGGCGTCCGCATGGCGCTCGATGCGCACCGTGACCATGCCGCCGTCCGGCGAATACTTGACGGCATTGTCGAGCAGGTTGTCGATCAACGAGACCACGCTGGCGCGATGCAGCCATAGCACCCGCCGTTCCTCCGAATGCAGTTCGAGCTCGATATTTCTGGGCCATGCCAGAGGCAGGTACTGCGCCATGCGGTCGCGCACCAGCTCGACCAGGTCGATTGCCTGCAGCGCCTGCTTGCCGGCATCGGCCTTGGCGCGCGCGAGCGACAGCAGCTGGTGTACCGCGCGGGTGGCGCGCGCCACGCCGTGCGACAACCCGTCCTTCGCTTCTCGCAGGCGAACGCGATCAGTCGTACTCGCCATCGATTCGGCGTTGACCTGGATCACCGCCAGCGGCGTCTTCAGTTCATGCGCGGCATCGGCCAGGAAGTCCTGCTCGCGGTCGAGGCGCTCCTTCAGTCGTGCCATCAAGCGATTGACGGAGGCGACCAGCGGCAGCAACTCGCTATGAACCGGCGCGGTCAGCGGCGACAGGTCGGAGGCGGCACGCCCCGCGATCTCGTCGCTGATGTGGCGGAGCGGGCGCAAGCCGATCTTGATCGCGAACCATGTCGGGATCACGAGGAACGGAAAGCTCAGCAACAACGGCAGGAAGAAAAAGCCGATGCTCGACGGCGACAGAATGGCGGTATCGACCTTGTTGATGGAAACCCGCACGGTGATGTCCGATGCGGGATCGCGCTCCGTCCAGGCGATGCGCTTGTCTTGCGGCAGCGCCGGCTGGTGCACGTCGTGCGGATCGCGCTGCGGCGCGCCATAGATCAGCCGGCGGCCTTCCCATACGTCGACGAACAAGGATGTGTCGAGCCAACCGCCGGATTTGTCCTGCGCATTTCCGAGGCGCTCCACTTGCTGCGCGACCTGCCGCATTTGTCCGGGACGGTCGGCCAGCGCCACCATCCCGACCAGTATCTGCCGGGCGGTCGTCCGCAGTTGCCGATACAAGTCCTGATTGCCGTCCTGCACCGCGGCATATATTCCCCAGCCCAGCACGCACAGCCAGACGAGGAACATCGCGGTCATCATCCCGAGCATCAGCCGCAAAAACAGCGAGCGCTTCCAGCGGCTTTCCTGGCTGGCGTCGGACGCGGGATGGGCGCCGTATCCCGTTGCGCGAGGCGGCTTTCCGGCACGGCTCGGGCGAACGGGTGTGCGTCGGAAAATAGCGCCGAGCCGCTTCATTTTTCCGCCACGTAGCCGACGCCCCGCACGGTGCGGATGTAGCCGTCCCCGATCTTCCTGCGTAAATTGGACATGTGCACATCGAGCGATTGCCCTTCGCTGTTGGGCAGCGCCCGCGCCTCCAGCGTACGCCGCGTCAGCACCATGCCCGGCTGCCGCATCAAGGTATGCAGCAGCGCGAATTCCGATTTGGACAGGGCGATCGCGACGCCGCCGCGCAGAAGTGTCATGCGCTTGTCGTCGAGAACAAGATCCTTGAGTTTCCACACCGGTTCGCCGGAGTCGCTCCAGCCGTGGGCACGACGTACCACGGCGCGCACGCGCGCGAGCAGCTCGGCGGTCGCAAACGGCTTGACCAGGTAATCGTCGGCGCCGGTATCGAGCCCGCGCAGCCGGTCGTCGAGGCCGTCGCGCGCGGTGATGATCAGGATCGGCACGGTGTGGCCGTCACTGCGCAAGTCGCGCAGCACGTCGATCCCGCTGCCGTCCGGCAGACCGAGGTCGAGCAGCACCGCATCGAACGGCTGCTCGCCGACCCAATGCCGCGCATCTGCGGCGCGCCGTACCCACAGCACCTCCTCGCCGGCATCCTGCAATGCCGACTGCAACGCGCGCCCGAGCGCCAAATCGTCTTCGATCAAACAGATGTTCATGGCAGAAGTGTAGCAACCGAGCTTTAAGGAAACCTTAAGCTCACATTTAAATTTTCTTAAGATGCGCCGCCGACAATTCCCGCAGTCGCTTTTGACTGTTTATGGAGAAACGCACCATGTTGAACAAATCCATTCCGGCCGTCATTCTACTGATGCTCGCCAATGCCGCCTGCGCGGATGCCTCGGTCGGGCCGTATGTCGGTGTCGGCCTCGGCGGCAGCTTCCGCGATTATGACGCGCTGGCGACCTCGGCCAATCACACCGACAAGCGGGCTGCCGCGCAAAAGATCTACGCCGGCTATCGCATCACCCCGCACTGGGGCGCCGAGGTCGGTTACGCCAATCTCGGCAGGATCGAGAACACCTACGCCGCCGGAACGTTCAAGGGCCGCGCGGAAGCCTTCTATGTTGCCGGTACCGGACGCCTGCCGCTGAATGATCGCTTTGCGCTGACGGCCAAGCTGGCACTCGCCTACGGCCGCACGACCGCTTCCCGATCGAACGCGGCGCTCGACGAATTGAAGGGCAACAAGAAGAACCTGACGCTGGGCAGCATCGGCGCCGAATATGCGTTGACGCCCAACCTGGTGGGAAGCCTCGACCTGGACCGCTATGGCATGGTCTCGAAGAAGACCGAGGCCTCGATGCTGAGCGTCAATCTGCACTATCATTTCTGAATCCGATCTGGGCGCTTGCCGGTGGCGTGACCACCGTGGCGGCGTTTAACAACGACATGGAGGAAGTAACGTGGAAGTACGCATCATCGATTTGCCGAGAGTGACCATCGCCTATCAACGTCATATCGGCCCTTATGGCCCGGCGATCGGCACATTCTGGCGCGGGACGTTTTCCCCGTGGCTGGCCGCAAATGGACTGACGGGCCGACCGTGCTACGGCATCGGTCACGATGACCCGAGCGCGACGCCGCCGGACCAATGCCGGTACGATGCGGGCGTCGAGATACCCGACGACCTTGATGTGCAGGCGCCGTCCATGCGCGCCGTTCTGCCGGGCGGGCGCTATGCGGTCGCGCAATTCAAAGGCGCTGCCGCCGCGATCGGCGACGCCTGGATGCAGTTGTGCCGCGAATGGCTGCCAGCCAGCGACTGGCAGCACGATGCCCGCCCCTGGTTTGAATATTATCCGGAAGATTTCTCCGTCGATGCGAAGACCGGGGAGTTCTACTGCGAACTGTGCATCCCTGTGTGCCCGCGCTAGCCGGATGCGTCGACGGCGGGGCGCACGCTGCCCGCCGAACGGGATCGCGCCATCGCCTGCTACAGCAAAAAAGGAGACGGCCATGCGGTACAAGCTGGTGATTTTCGATTTTGACGGAACGCTGGCGGACTCGTTTTCCTGGTTCCTGGGGGCGATCAACGAGGCGGCAGCCAGGTACGGCTTCCACCCGATCGATCCGGCGCGGCTCGACGACGTACGCGGCTTCAGCGGCAGGCAGTTGATGACCCACCTGGCGCTGCCGCTGTGGAAGGTGCCGGTAGTCACCGCCTACATGCGGCAATCCATGGCAAAGCGGATCGACGCGGTACGTCTATTCGACGGCGTCGATGCCGTGCTCCGTGCGCTGACGGCGCATGGCGTCGATATCGCGGTGGTGACGTCCAATTCCAGAGACAACGTCGTCCGTGTGCTCGGAAGCGAGAATGCGCCCTTGGTTCGCCACTACGGCTGCGGCGCCTCGATCTTCGGCAAGCAGGCGAAATTCAGACATGCGCTGCAGCGCTGCGGCGTGGCGCCGAACGAGGTGCTATGCGTCGGCGACGAGATTCGCGATGCCGAAGCGGCACACGCACTGGGATTGGATTTCGTCGGCGTGCCGTGGGGATATACCAAGCCGGAAGCGCTTTCGCGGTACGCAAGCAAGATGCTCTGCGCTGAGTTTGGCGAGTTGCTGGCGGTTGCTTCGGGAAAGTGATTGTTTTTACTCGGCGTCAGCACGGTTAGCGGCAGGTATCTCGGGCGAATCGTCGTCACGCCATATTTCAAATCGCGCATTCGCCCGCCGATACTCGCCGACCGTTTACCGCTCCACGGCTTGCTTGATCGCCGCCAGGCCACCCTCATAGATGCCTGCCATGACATCGACCGCGTCTTTGCCGCTATTCGGACTGTCAGGTGTGCCGATTGCAACCTTGCGCAGGAATTCCCCGTGCCACGTGACCTTGCTACCCTTGCCGGACGACACCACCGAGATGGTCGAGCGGTAGTCCGATACCGGCAGCTTTCCCTCATCCATCCGGTAAGACAGGCTGTAGGGATTTTCCCCGCGCGCGGTCAGGGTTTCCAGGATAATGCCGCCGTCTTTCATGACGATGCGGCGCTGCGCACCAATCCGGTTATTTTCTCCTTTGACGATTTCCGTGCGCTCGACCGCAGCGGAAAAGTAGCTCAGGTCGCCAAAGTTGCCGATCGTGGCCCAGACTTTTTCGGCTGGCGCCGCCACATCGATGGACCGTGACAAGGAAAGCGTCGACTGTGGAGATGCAATGGCGGATGACACCATCAGCGCGGTTGCGGCGATGCCGGCAAGCAGGCGCGGCCAGCCCGTGCCGCAGACGGCATCGGTATTGGGGGTGGCGACGGGCTGGCCGCACGGTTGGGAGGATCGAAGTGACATCGGGTAGCGCCTTTTCATTGTTGAGTGAAAAGCCCGATGATCGCGCGTCAGGCGCGCGGTGTATTGTAAAAATGCGTCATGCGCCGAGCGGTCGCCAGATGGCACGCGGGCGATCTGCCGCAGAAGGACTTGAAGTCGCGGCAAAAATGGGCCTGATCGTAATAACCGTGGTCAAGCGCCGCATCCAGCACTGGCAACGAGGGCTCCAGCATCAGGCGCCGCACCCCTTTCTGAAAACGCGTCACGCGGCGGAACTCGGCGGGTGAAATCCCTTCCTGTTGCAGGAAGCGGCGCTCCAACTGGCGCCGCCCGATCCCCAGGCTGTCGGCTAGCAAGGCGATATTCGCATCCTGCGGGTTGCGGTAAATGCGATCCACCGCCGCCTCGACCAGGGCGTCCTGGCAACCGTTTTCCAGCCGCCGCAGCAAAAAATCTTCGAGCAGTGCCACGCGGCCGGGGAAATCGCGGGCGGCAGCCACCCGCTCGGCCAGCTCGCGTCCGGCATTCCCCCACAGTTCCTCGGCAGGCAATTGCAGATCGAGGCACTCACGCGCCGGTATCGCCATCAGGCGGCCCAGCCTGCCTGCCCGGAAGCGGATGGCGACAAAGCCGATCCCGCGCTGCGCGGCCAGCGGCAGTGGCCGGCGGCGCACGCACAAGAGATGACTTTGCTGCAGGACGGCCGGATTGACGGTCTCCACGGCGGGTTGAAACGGAGCGCCGTGGTGAAAGAACATCTCGGCGCCGGTGCCGGGCAGAAGAACGGGCAAGGCCACCTGCTCGGCCGGCCCGCATTCCCAGCCCCAGAAGCGATCGATGCAAGGGCGCAGCAACGGATGAGGAGCAAGGTCGAAGACACGCATCATTCGCTCACCATGCCTGCTTCGCAGATTCACGTGCAAGCAGGGTTGCAACGGTTGTCCCAGGGCTTTTCTCCAGCGCCCGCGAACGCGCGTTGCGCCGCAAGTCGCCGCGCTCGATCCAGGTATCCAGCAAGCGCCGTCCCAGTGCCCCGCCGAGATGGAAGGTGCGCTCGGTCCAGTCCATGCACGGCTTGACCTGCCAGCCGGGCGCGGCCAGTGCCGCCGCATCAACCCCCAACCGGCACAGCGCCGACGTACCCGCCTCCGTGAGCGCGAAACCGGCGCTACCGGACACAATCCATGCTTTTTCCATCATCGTTTCCCAGACTGCCACACCCATTTCGCCGGCCAGGTGTCCATAGCAGGCGCGCGCATGCCTGACCGCTCCAGCGGGAAGCCGCCGCGGTACGCCATGAGCGACGGCGGAGCGCGAGCGGTATTCAACCGCCCCCAAAGCCTCCACCGCGTGCGCCACCCTTTCATTACAAAACTGGTAGTAGCGGTGCCGGCCTTGCGCAACCACCTGCAACAGACCTGCATCGGCCAGCTTGACAAGGTGCATGCTGGCCGATGCCGGCGAAATGGCCGCGGCGGCGGCCAGTTCCCCCGCCGTATACGAGCGTCCATCCAGGAGCGCCCACAGCATCCGCAGACGCGACGGTTCGCCGATCAAGGGACCGATTACATACAGCGATTCGGGAAAGGTATCGCCCACCAACAGCTCCTTTAGAGAATTTCCCGCCGGGCCGACGGCGGAAAGAATTGTGGCGCCTCGTCCCTCGGATACAGGCCGTAATCGCGCTCCACTTCAACCAAGCTCAATTCAAATGCGGCGTCCGGCATCGTATCAAGCATGGCGCGGGTCGCCACATGCCAGCGCCGCGCCGCCGTTTCGTCCTGCCAGCCGATGACCCAGACGAATTTTCCCGGAGTGGCCAGGCTTTCGTACCATTCGCTATCGACAGCGTGGCGATCCGATTGTAATACCGAACGGTCGGCGCCACCAATCTCCAGCACCGACGCGAAGCGTGCCGGACCCTGGGCGATACGGTACGGCGTGCGGCGCTCGGGTATCCACTCCGCTTGGCCGGGTCGCGCGTGCAGTACGACCTGCGCCACGCGCAGGCGGTAGTCGTCGAACACGCCGTTGCGGCCGAGCTTCTGGGCGTCGCAATGCGCCGGCATCGTGCGCCATTTGACGAGCGACGCTTCGTCGGCCCATTTCGACAGCGACAGGATCCACGGTTCGCGTTCCAGGCTTCGAAAGCGCTCAACGGAGATAAAGCCGTGGATGGCATCGAGCTGCGGGCGTAGTATTTTTGCCGTGTCGAGGTAGGTTTGATGGCCGGACAGGCTCGACTGTACCTGGAATATGACGTTGTACATAGACGTTTAAAGTTACGGGTTGCTCACAGCGCATCGATGAGGAATTCGCGCGTCGTCCTCCACAAATCGATGCGCGATTCCTCAAGGTGCGCCAAATGGGTACCGGCAGGAATTTTGACATCCCGCTTTCCGGCTGCATTCGTGAAGCGGTGCATGAACCATGCGGCATCCCGATCGTCGCACAGGCTGTCCCATTCGCCGCGCACCAGCATAGTCGGTGCTTTCACCGCGCCTGGATCGTACGACAAATGGCCGCGCCAGGCAGCGGCGAAATCCGCTACCGGCCCAAGCGGCGTTTGCACCGCGGGCGGCGTACGGTTGCGGCTGGCGGGATCGGTGTCGAGGTATGCCGCACTCCACGGTTTGAAATGGCGCTCCAGCAGCACCGGTGGATGATCCTTCGGCACATCTTCGGTGAAGCGCTTCCATTGCGCATCCACCGTAATGGTGGTGTAGCCGGGCAGTGTATCGGGATCGGCCACTACGGCGATACCGGGCTGCCGCTCCAGGATGGCGCCAAACAGCACCAGCCGATCGACCAGTCCGGGGGCGTCGCCCGCAAACTTGGCAGCCGGCTGCGTGCCCCATGAGTGCGCCACCAAATGCACGCGGCGCGCGCCGGTGACGGCCAGGATGTGCCGCGCCACGGTATCGATCTGCCGGCAGGCCAGCGGTGTGCGGCCTAACGCTTTGCTGGCAGCAGCGGGCTGCGCCATCTCATCGTAGCGGTCCGAGCCGCCGAAGCCGAGGAAGTCGAAACCCCACACATCGAAGCCGGCATCGGCCAAATCATCCATCCAGCTACGTCCGTCGAAGCGCCAGCCGACGGCCAAGCCTGCCGCGAAAGTGCCGCCGTGAACGTAGAGTACGGGCGATGGTTGCGTGGGCCGGCTGCGGCGGATGGCGCGGATCACGTTGATCCGCTTCCCCGGCAGCGGACCGGCAATGCGTTTCATATCGAAACCTGCCGGCGCGGCGGAGGCGCGCGCGTCCAATTCGACTATCGGCGCTATCGCCAGCACCATTCCAGCCTGCAAAAATCCGCGGCGTTCCATCATCGGTTTTCTCTCTTGCTTGAAAAAACCGATTATGGCTGCCGCGCTGGATGGAATGTTTCAGCCTGGACTGAACTGTCAAAAAAGCCGCGCGAGCGCGGCTTTTTTACATGCGTCGGATCAAACTGGCGTTCAGTCGGTTTTCAACACCACCAGTACCTCATCCAGCATTTTCTTGGCATCGCCGAACAGCATCCGGTTGTTGTCCTTGTAGAACAGCGGATTGTCAACCCCCGCATAACCCGAAGCCATGCTGCGCTTCATGACGATCGAGGTCTTGGCCTTCCATACTTCCAGCACCGGCATGCCGGCGATCGGGCTGTTCGGATCTTCCTGGGCCGCCGGATTGACGATGTCGTTGGCGCCGATCACCATGGCAACATCGGTGTTCGGGAAGTCCTCGTTCAACTCGTCCATTTCCATCACGATATCGTAAGGCACCTTGGCCTCGGCCAGCAGCACGTTCATGTGCCCCGGCATGCGGCCCGCCACCGGGTGGATGCCGAAGCGCACATTCACGCCCTTTTCGCGCAGGTGCCTGGTGATTTCATAGACCGTATGCTGCGCCTGCGCCACCGCCATGCCGTAGCCCGGCACGATGATCACGCTCTTGGCTTCGCGCAGCAATTCGGCGGTCTCGGCAGCCGTCACCGATACGACTTCGCCTGCCGGTTCCGCGCCTGCGCCGGCCGATGCGGCCGGCTTGCCGCCGCCGGTGCCGAAACCGCCGGCGATCACGCTGATGAAATTGCGGTTCATCGCGCGACACATGATGTAGGACAGGATCGCACCGCTTGAACCCACCAGCGCGCCGGTCACGATCAGCAGGTCGTTCGACAGCATGAAGCCGGTAGCCGCTGCCGCCCAGCCCGAATAGCTGTTCAGCATCGACACCACCACCGGCATATCGGCGCCGCCGATCGCCATCACCATGTGAATGCCGAACAGCAGCGCGATCACGGTCATCACGATCAATGGCGTCATACCGGCAGACGGTGTTTCCGCATGCAGGAACTGCGCACCGAACCAGATCACGATCAGCAGACCGGTCAGGTTGAGCCAGTGACGCGCCGGCAACAGCAAGGGTTTGCCGCCGATCCGGCCCGACAGCTTGCCGAACGCGATCAGTGAACCGGAAAATGTCACGGCGCCGATCAGGATGCCGATATAGATCTCCATTTCGTGAATCGATTTTTCCGCGCCGCCCAGACTGGCCGATGCCGCCGGATCGATGTAGTTGGCATAGCCGACCAGCGTCGCCGCCAGGCCGACCAGGCTGTGCATCAGCGCGACCAGTTCCGGCATCTGCGTCATCTGCACGGTACGGGCGGCATACAGGCCGATGCCGGCGCCCACCACCATGGCCGCCATGATCCAGCCAAGGCCGGCCGCAGTCACGTGGGCGCCGAATACGGTTGCCAGCACGGCGATGGCCATGCCGATCATGCCGTAGAGATTGCCGCGCCGCGAAGTTTCCGGATTGGACAGGCCGCCCAGGCTCAGGATGAAGAGAATCGTCGCGCCAAGGTAAGCGACCGTTGTAAGACTTTCAGACATTTGTCGCCCCTTATTTGCGGAACATCGCCAGCATGCGGCGCGTCACGGCGAAACCGCCGAACATGTTGATCGAGGTGAGCACGATGCCGATCACCGCCAGCCAGCGGATCCAGTCCGTCGGCCGCTCGATCGCCTCCGCAATCGGCGGTGCGACCTGCACCAGCGCACCGATCGCGATGATGCTGGAAATCGCGTTGGTCACGCTCATCAGCGGCGTATGCAGGGCCGGCGTAACATTCCAGACCACCATGTATCCCACGAAACAGGCCAGCACAAACACCGTCAGATGGCCGAGGAATGCTGCCGGGGCGTGAGCGCCGATGAACCAGAACAGTATCGCCACCACGCCGAACAGAATCGCGATGCGGTTGCCGGAAGCCGGCGCGCCCGTCGCGCCATGGCCGTGCCCTTTCGCCGCCGGTGGCGCGACCGGTTTGGCGGCTGGCTTGGCAGCGGCCGGCGGCAGCTTGGGTGCCGGCGCCGGCCAAGTGATCTCGCCGTCCTTGATGACCGTCAGGCCGCGGATGGCGTCGTCTTCCATATTGACGTCGATGTTGCCATCCTTGGTCTTGCACAGCTCTTCGGTGAGGCGGAACAGGTTGGTGCCGTACAGCGTCGACGACTGCTTGGCCAGACGCGAGTTCAGGTCGGTGTAGCCGACGATGGTCACGCCGTGCTTCACGACTGCCTGGCCGGGCTCGGTCAGTTCGCAGTTGCCGCCGCGCTCGGCCGCCATGTCGACGATCACGCTGCCCGGCTTCATGCTCCTGACCATCTCGGCGGTGATCAGCTTCGGCGCCGGCTTGCCCGGGATCAGTGCGGTGGTGATGATGATGTCCACCTCCCTGGCCTGCTTGGCGTACATCTCGCGCTGCGCTTGCTGGAAGCCCTCGCTCATCACTTTGGCGTAACCGCCGCCGCCCGAGCCCTCTTCCTCATAATCGACCTTGACGAATTCACCGCCCAGCGACACCACCTGGTCGGCCACTTCGGCACGGGTGTCGTTGGCGCGCACGATCGCGCCCAGACCGGCTGCAGTGCCGATTGCCGCCAGGCCGGCCACGCCGGCGCCGGCGATAAAGACCTTGGCCGGCGGCACCTTGCCCGCAGCAGTGATCTGGCCGTTGAAAAAGCGGCCGAAGGCGTTGGCAGCCTCGATGACGGCGCGGTAGCCGGCAACGCCGGCCTGGGACGTTAACGCGTCCATCTTCTGGGCGCGGGACAGCATGCGCGGCAGCGCGTCGATGGCCAGCACGGTGGCTTTCTTGGCCGCCAGTTGTTGCATCAATTCCGGGTGCTGAGCGGGCCAGATGAAGCTGATCAACGTCTGGCCTGCATGCATCAATTCGACTTCGTCCGCACTCGGCTCGCGCACCTTGAAAACGATATCGGATGCTGCCCACAGCTTGGCTGCACCTTCAATGATTTGGGCGCCGACAGCGCGGTAGGAATCGTCATCGAAATTTGCCAGGTCGCCGGCGCCGGATTCAACGGCAACCGGGAAACCCAGCTTGATCAATTTCTCGACGACCTCCGGTACGGTCGCGACGCGCTTTTCGCCCGGAAAGACTTCCCGCGGCACTCCAATCATTAGAGGCATACGCTCCTCCCTTGTCATATTAGTATTATCATGGTGGCCATCGGGAGCGGCACTGCCATCCGCCTCCGTTGCCGGTCACTGCATTGCCGGTTATTTCTTCAGTCCGGTGATCTGATTCTTTTCATCCACAAACACGATCTTCTGCTGGTAGGTTTCCACCTCGGCATCGCTCATCGGTGCATAGGTGCAGATAATGAGAAGATCGCCAAGATGTGCACGACGTGCCGCCGCGCCATTGAGCGAAATTTCCCCGCTGCCGCGTTTTCCCTTGATCGCATAGGTTGAGAAACGCTCGCCATTGTTGACGTTGTAGAGCTCGATTTTTTCGAATTCGCGAATATCCGCCGCTTCCAGCAGGTTTTCATCAATCCCGCATGAACCTTCATAGTTCAGGTCGCACTGGGTGACCGCCACTCGGTGAATCTTGGCGCGAAGCATTACACGTTGCATGTACATCTCCTCTTTACACTTTACACAATACATTCCTGACGCCGCATGACAGTGTCACGGCGACATTTCCGATCTTCCATTGGAGAGCGCACCTTGAAATTGCATCGATTTGCCATTTACGCCAACTCCCGCCGCAAACCGTGCGGCAAGCCGACAAGCCCGGCACGCTCTTTCGATGGGTTCGAGGATGGCAGCAAGCCAGGCCAAACCCTGGCGAACCATGCTCCGATGGATATGCCGGTATGCATGGTTTCTTCAAAGGTTGGCGAGACTTACGTGAATCTTACATGAAAATCCCGCACGGAAACTTGGCGCAAGAACAATCTTCCTGTAATTGATTGACCGGCAAAACCCATTATGTGAGCTTGCCTATGAATGCATTTTCATTGAATGCACGAGCAGCAAATGATTTGATGCCGTGGATTTTGCCGCTTTTTTGCTGATTCGCCAAACGATTCATTCAAAAAATTAATCAGAATCAAAATATTCTGTCTCTTTTTCCGGTATTCAGGAAACGCTCATTCCATTCGGGCGGTACTGTCAGCCTGTCCGCCGGCGCATCCGGTCAATCGCGCAAGACGCAATGACGCACGGTACAATAAGTGCCCATTTTCAAGGGAATATATGACCGATATCTGGAAACCTTCCGTCACGGTTGCCGCGATCATCGAACGCGATGGCAAATTCCTGCTGGTGGAAGAAGAAACCAGCGACGGCATTCGTTTCAACCAGCCCGCCGGCCATCTGGACCCGAACGAATCGCTGCTGCAGGCAGTGGTGCGGGAAACGCTGGAAGAAACCGCGCATGATTTCACGCCGACCGCCCTGGTCGGCATGTACATGTCGCGCTACCTGTCCTCCCGCACCGGCACCCAGGTCACCTATTTGCGCTTTACCTTCTGCGGTGAACTCGGCGTCGCGCATGATCTGCCGCTCGATGAAGGCATTCTGCGCACCGTCTGGATGACCCATGCGGAAATGCTCGCCTGCCGCGACCGGCATCGCAGCCCGCTGGTGCTGCAATGCGCGGAAGATTACCTGAACGGCAAGCGCGCGCCTCTATCGCTGATTTACACGCATCCAAGCGTTATCGGAGCAACCGATGCGTAAAAGGAAGGTCGTCATCGGCATGTCGGGCGGGGTCGATTCCTCGGTCTCCGCATGGCTGCTGAAAGAGCAGGGGTATGACGTAATCGGCCTGTTCATGAAGAACTGGGAAGACGACGACGATGCCGAATACTGTTCCTCGCGCCAGGATTGGATCGACGCGGCCAGCGTGGCCGATGTAATCGGCGTCGACATCGAAGCGGTCAACTTCGCCGCCGAATACAAGGACCGCGTGTTCGCCGAATTCCTGCGCGAATACCAGGCCGGCCGCACACCCAATCCGGATGTGCTGTGCAATGCCGAAATCAAGTTCAAGTCGTTTCTCGACCATGCGCTGACGCTGGGCGCGGATCTGATCGCCACCGGCCATTATGCGCGGGTGCGCCAGAACGGCGGGCAATTCGAATTGCTGAAAGCGCTCGACGCCAGCAAGGATCAAAGCTATTTCCTGCACCGGCTGAATCAAGCGCAATTGTCGAAAACCCTGTTTCCGCTGGGTGAAATCAACAAGACCGAAGTGCGCCGGATTGCCGAACAACTGCAGCTGCCGAATGCCAGAAAGAAGGACTCGACCGGCATTTGCTTCATCGGCGAACGTCCTTTCCGCGAATTCCTGAATCGTTATCTGTCTTACCAGCCGGGGCCGATGAAAACCCCGGACGGACAAACCGTCGGCGCGCATGTCGGGTTGAGCTTTTATACGCTCGGACAACGCAAGGGCATCGGCCTGGGCGGCCTGAAATCGCACCAGACTCCCGCCGGCGACAGCGAGCCATGGTACGTCGCCCGCAAGGATATCGACAGCAACACGCTGCATGTCGTGCAAGGCCATGACCATCCGTGGCTCCTGTCCTCGTCCTTGCAGGCCAGCCAGGCCAGCTGGATTGCCGGCCGGGCGCCGGAAGGATTGCACCGGTTATCGGCAAAGACTCGTTATCGCCAGGCGGATGTCGCTTGCGATTTCCAGGCGGCCGGGGAAGCCGGATTTTCCCTGGCATTCCCGGAGCTGCAATGGGCGGTGACGCCGGGCCAGTCGGCCGTACTGTATCAGGGCGAAGTTTGCTTGGGCGGCGGCATCATCGAAGCACACTCAGCTTTGCGCGAACCGGCATGATGAGGCCCGCCTGCCGCACGTTGGCGGACGAAATGAAACGCCGCCGACACCTCCGGCCGATTTTACAATCTACAATACACCCTGCTGTATTTTTGAAATGCCACGTATTTGTTGCGCATATAACTATATTTATTCCTATACTCCCCCCCATAAATTGCTCATGCTCCATGACATGAGTGCCTGGGACGTGCGCACTTTTCTATTGCCATTCTGTCGGGCGGCGGAAATAACCAAACCGGAAATTGATCACCGGATGGATCAAGCTCACCCAGTTGGAAAGTCGCGTGTCCAAACATGCCGCCCCTTGAAAAAAGAGTTGCAATTCAAGGTAAGATGGGCAATAATTTGAATGCGAATTGTTCTCATTTGCAGAAATGATAAAGCAGATGGATGGTTTTTCCGGTTCCGCCTGTCTTGCCTGCGATATTTCCGCCGCGTTGCATCTGGCGGCCCTATCGGAAGCGGCCAGGCAAATCAGGCGTCAGGCATCGTTTTGCCGATGGCGCAAGTGAACATCCGCCATGCAGGATCCATCAGGAAAATTGCTTTTTAAACCGTTTGATTTCATTTAACTGCAGCAAGGTGCCTCAATGATTGTCTGTGTCTGCAACAATGTTTCCGATCGCCAGATCCGGCAGGCCGTGGATGCCGGCATGACCAGCATGGCGGAACTGCGCAACAATCTCGGCGTGGCTGCCTGTTGCGGCAAATGCAATTCCTGCGCCAGGCAGGTATTGCGTGAATGCCTGGAAGCCAACGCGCAAGAAAACATGCTGGAATACGAAGCGATGGCAGCCTGATCAAACATCAGATACAACGGCTGCGCACAGGCAATTGAGCTGCGCGGAAACCATGGCAAGCGATCCTTGCTTCGCCCACTCCGCGCAAGAATGGCAAGGTACAGGCTGCAATTCAACCGCCTGCATTCCGGCGCCCTCCATTGCCAGCCGGGTGGAACTGCCAACTGCTTGCTGATGTCGGACAGTTGTGCACTGATGCGCAAATGGCAACACCGGACATCACACGCGGCAATCCATCAAGGAAAGGAAATACCATGTTAACTGTAGGACAGACATTGCCTGCATTCAGCGGCGAAGCACTGATGCCGAATGGCGAATTCGCACCGCTCAAGCTGGCCGATTTTCAAGGGAAATGGCTGGTGCTGTTCTTTTACCCGCTCGATTTCACTTTCGTATGTCCAACCGAGATCCAGGGCTTCAACCGGCTGTATGGCGAATTCGAAAAAGCCAACACGGTCGTGCTCGGTGCATCGGTCGATTCCGTGCATTGCCACAAGGCGTGGACCGAACACGGTTTGGGCAAGCTCGCGTTTCCCTTGATCGGCGACCTGACACGGCAATTGGCGCAAGGCTGCGGCATTTTGTCGCCGGAAGGCTTTGCGCAACGTGCTACCTTCATTGTCAATCCGGAAGGCGTGATCGAGTCGGTCACCATCAATAGCAGCAACGTCGGCCGCTCCACCGAGGAAACCCTGCGTACCTTGCAAGCCTTGCAGGCAGGCGGCTTGACGCCGTGCGACTGGCATCCGGGGCAATCGCTGCTGAATGCGGCGTAGCGGTAACGGGCCCCGGAAACCAGCAAGCGCAGGCAATACAAGATCCGCTTGGCGCATGCAACGCCAGGCAGGATTTCTATCAACGATTTTTACTGACCCTACAGCCAGCCAAGCGTCTTTCTGACCTAGCCAGCCAGCGTTTTTTTACACTGACAGGAATAACATGGCACTCAGAAAATCCCGGCTGGCGACATTTTTTGCGCGTGCCGCTCGGCACTGCGTTCATCCAGCGTCAAGGCAGGCCACGGTGCATCATGCTGTCTAACCGGCAGCGTAGCAGGCGAGCGGTATTCCTGACATGGTTGCGCAAGACCCATCTGTATGTCGGATTGTGGGGCGCGATACTTGGATTGGTGTTCGGTGCGACCGGCATCCTGATGAATCATCGGACAATCCTGAAGATCCCGGTCGACAAAGCCGTGCAGAGAACCGTACAGCTTCCGTTACCGGTCGGCGGATTCACTTCGCCACAGCGGATGGCAGAATGGCTGCAGGCGGAACTCGGGTTTGCGCCCGCCCAACCGCCGCTAGCCAAATCGCAGGCGGCAAGAAATATCCTGTGGGCCGGGCGCGAAGTGCTGCAACCGGAGCGCTGGAGCGTCACGCTGCAAAGCCCGCACCGCAGCGTCAGTGCCGAGTATTTCGTCGGCAATCGCTTTGTCCGCCTCGATCAGCTGGATGCGACGCCGCTGGGCACGCTAATGCGGCTGCACATGTCAGTCGGTGCAAATGCATTCTGGGTGCTCTTGTCGGATACGATTGCAGGCAGCCTGATCCTGTTATCGATCACCGGGCTACTGCTATGGACACAACTGCATACGATACGAACGCTGGCTGCCATGAGCAGCATTGCGGCCCTGTTCGGTGCAGCATGTTTCATGTGGTCGATATCAATGCCGTAATGCATGCTTCGGGTAAATCGGTAGCGTTCTGGCAAAAACGGCAAGCTGCGCTATGATGGTCCCATGGCTGTTTATTAATGCGAAAACGCATTGCATCCTGCATTCAGCCGATTCGTTTTTTCACCACTAGCGAGGTGCTCATGAAAGGCGACGCAAACATCATCAAGCTGCTGAACGCGCAACTTACGAACGAGCTAAGTGCAGTCAATCAGTATTTCCTGCATGCACGCATGTACCGTCACTGGGGACTGGAAAAAATCGGCAAGAAGGAGTATGAGGAATCGATCGGCGAAATGAAGCATGCCGACAAGCTGATCAACCGCATCCTGATGCTGGATGCCTTGCCGAACCTGCAGGCCCTGCACAAGCTCATGATTGGTGAAAACACGCCGGAAATGCTGCAATGCGATCTGAAGCTGGAAACGATGGCGCAGCAAACCGTCAAGGACGGCATCGCCGCATGCGAAACGGCCCACGATTATGTCTCGCGCGACCTGTTCCAGGAAATACTGGACGATACCGAAGATCATATCGAATGGCTGGAAACCCAGATCGAACTGATCGACAAGATAGGCCTGCCGAACTATCTGCAAGCGCAAATGGATGCGTAAGAACGGTAACAGCAACGGAAATGGATGAAAGGGAAAGTTCTTTACTTTCCTTTTTTCTGCCAGGATGCTTACCGGGCAAATGATCAGTGGACACACATTCGTCATGATGATGACCGGAGCAGGTCTGCCGCTTGTGGTGGCCCGTTCATCACAATGACGCAGGCGGGATGAGGCTATCTACCGCATTCGATGCGATTCGGCATTCAGGGCACTGATCCGCGCGGATCGATTTTGCCGCACCATTTACGCAAACGCCGAAAGCCGATTTTCCGCCTGGCGCTGGAAAACCATATCAGTTGCGTATCAGAAAAACATAAACACTCCCCGCATTCCCTCTTCGCGCAACGACGCCATGCCGAGCGCGGCCGCGCCCTGAGCCGCGCACGTCGCCGGCGCCCTCCCCGTGGAAGCCGCCCCAGCAACAAGAAATGGCGGCTTGCCGCAAAAATTGCTTGCATGCACGGTCAAATCACTTAATAATGCGAATGAGAATAATTCTCATTTGAGAAAGAGACTATGAAATCAGTTGCTTCTCCGGATTTTGTACCCCACAACAGCGGCACGCCTGCCGTCGATGGCGTTGGCAACAGGATCATGCGGATCAACAGCCGGGAACTGCTGCAGCATGGGCGCGAAATCGAGATCGACCACGAGGGTCGCATCTATCGGCTGCGGCTGACGCAGCTCAACAAGCTGATCTTGAATGCATGACGGGTATGATCCCACGCCATTCGACAGTAGCCATGGCGGCAACTTTGCATGCAAGCAGTTCAGCCCCTTGGCAGCAAAGCCGGGTCGGACCGCTGAGCGTCATCGTGCTGCTGCATGCCGGCCTCTTTTTTGCGCTGCAAAATGGGCAGCATGACTCATCGCCACCGGCCAGTCCGAAAGAGTTGTTCGCCACTTTCATCACATCCGAGCGGCCAACCCCTGCCACTGTCAGTTTGCCGGTCCCGCGGCGCGCACCGCCCAGCCCACGCGAGGCGCCGAAGCCTCCCAAAGCGGTGCAGATACCAGCGGCAGTTGCCGCGACTGCGCCGCAGGCAACCGATGCGCCACAACGGCATGTCGCTGCGCCGGATTTGCCATCGCCACCGGAATCCGGCGTACCCGTTGCCGCTGTCGCCGCGGCGGTAGCAGCGCAGACAGCACCGACGACGCCAGCGCAGCCGAAACTCCTCTCATCCGGAGTGGCGTATGTGCAGCCGCCGCAACCCCGTTATCCGCCATTCTCGCGCCGCATGGGCGAAGAGGGGCGCACCATCCTGCGGGTACTGGTCAACCCGCAGGGAATGCCGCAACGGGCTGAAATCCGCACCTCGTCGGGTAGCACCCGGCTCGATGAAGCGGCACGCGAGGCCGTCATGCGGGCGCAGTTCCGACCCCATATCGACAACGGTCTGGCAGTAGCGGTATTCGTCATCGTGCCGATCCAGTTTCAGCTCAACCACTAATTCACCAATCAATCAAGTCAAAGGAACATCATGCAAGCAAATCCCTATGGATTGGAAAGCCTGTGGAGCCAGGGCGACCTGGTCACCAAAGGCGTCGCCTGTCTGCTGCTGGCGTTGTCGATCGCATCCTGGTTCGTGATCGTCACCAAGGCGCTGCAGTTATGGCGCTTCCGACGCGCCGCACTGGCAGCCGGACACGAATTCTGGGACACCACGACCCTGACTGAAGGCGTTGCCACGCTCGGCCGCGGCAATCCATTCGCCGATATCGCGCAAGGCGGCGTCGAGGCCATGCAGCATCACCAGGCGCACAAGGGCCATTTGCATGACCAGTTGTCGGTCAGCGACTGGGTCACGCTATCGCTGCGGCAAGCCATCGATGAAGCATCGGCGCGCTTGCAGTCCGGCATGGCAGTACTGGCGTCGGTCGGGTCCACCGCACCGTTCGTCGGCCTGTTCGGCACGGTCTGGGGCATCTATCATGCGCTGGTTGCCATCGGCACCTCGGGACAATCCAGCATCGACAAGGTCGCCGGCCCGGTCGGCGAAGCGCTGATCATGACCGCACTCGGGCTGGCGGTCGCGATTCCCGCCACCTTCGGCTACAACGCTCTGGTACGCGGCAACAAGGCAACCATCGCCAAACTCAACAAGTTCGGCTTCGACCTGCATGCGCTGTTCGTCACCGGCGCTCGCAGCGGCAGCGATGCTGCCAAATCAGCACGGCTGGTCGCGCTCAAGGAGGCCTGCTAATGGCACTCGGTTCCCTGTCCGATGCGGACGACGACTTCAATCCGGAAATCAATACCACGCCGCTGGTGGACGTGATGCTGGTGCTGCTGATCATCTTCATCATCACCATCCCGGTCATCAACCACAGCGTCAACATCGATTTGCCACGCGCCAGCAGCCAGCCCGACCTGGCCAAGCCGGAAAATATCAACCTGGCGATCGATGCGCAGGGCAGAATGTTCTGGGATGCGGAAGCGGTCAACCCCGGCCAGCTGCGCCAGCGCATTGCCATTGCCGCGGCCAAAAACCCGCAGCCCGAACTGCACCTGCGCGCCGAGCGCACCACGCAATATGAAAAAGTCGCGCAAGTCATGGCGGCTGCGCAATCGGGCGGCCTGGGCAAGATCGGCTTCATCACCGAACCACAGCCAAGATGAACCGGCAGGAAGGCTCGACAGCCCATGAATGAGTTATCGCGCATCCGACATGGCGATAAAAGGGACTGCCTTTGCGTAGCCCGGCAAGGCACAGCATGTCGGGATGGACGGGCATGAAGGCTCGCGCTTTTTCGGGTTCACCGATCCCGGTTTTTTTGGGCCAAGGCGCAAGCAAACAATCGGCAACATCGCACGGATTCAGGCAAGCAGCATCGTTTTACTTCTCCAATAGCCAGCCAAGTGTCTTTCTGACGCACCAGCCAGCCACCCAACTCAAGACAACAGGCACATCATGGCATTCAGAAAAACCAAACTGGCCTTACTGGCCGCGCTCGGCAGCAGCGGTGCCGCCTACGGCATCGAAACCACATTACCGCAAATCAACGTGCAGGATCAGGCCGAACGGGCCGACGGCCCGGTGGCCGGCTACCGCGCGACCCGCTCCGCCACCGTCACCAAAACCGATACCGCCTTGCGCGACGTCCCGCAATCGGTCCAGGTGGTGTCCGAAGAACTGATGAAGGATCAGGCGGTGCGCAGCATGGCACAGGTGTTGCGCTACGTGCCGGGGACGTCGATGAACCCCGGCGAGGGCGGCCGCGACCAGCCGGTGCTGCGCGGCATCAGCAGCACCAGCGATTTCTATGTCGATGGGGTGCGCGACGACGCGCTGTATTTCCGCGATCCGTACAATGCCGAGCGCATCGAGATCCTCAAGGGGCCGAGCGGCATGACTTTCGGACGCGGCGGCGCCGGCGGCGTGATCAACCGCGTCACCAAGCGGCCGCTGGCAACGCCGCAGGCCAAGGCCGAAGTCAGCTACGGCAGCTATGACGCCAAGCGCGCCAGCGCCGACATCAGCGGCCGCTTGTCGGCCACCGCCGGCTATCGCGTCAATGCGATGGTCGAGGATACCGGCGGCTTCCGCGACGGATTCAAGCTGCGCCGCAGCGGCATCAACCCGGTATTCGAATTTTCCCCCGGCAGCGACACCTCGGTGCTGCTGTCATACGAGCACTTCGAGGACAAGCGCACCGTCGATCGCGGTATCCCGTCGTTCAACGGCAAGCCCTTTGACACGGCGCGCCCGACCTTCTTCGGCAACCCGGAACAAAGCCCGGGCAAGGCCGTGGTCGACGGCTTCGGTGCCAGGCTCGAACACGAACTGGCGCCGGATCTGATGCTGCGCAACACGCTCCGCGCCACCCGGTACGACACTTCGCGCCAGAACGTCCAGCCCAGCAGCAGCGTCGACGCCGCCGGTAATGTAAAAATCAGCGCCTACCGCCAGGACAACCAGCGCACCAACATCTTCAACCAGACCGAACTGGAAGCGCGCGTGCGCACCGGCGGCATCGAGCATCAGCTGCTCACCGGCCTCGAACTCGGCCGCCAGCAGAGCGACAACACCCGCCTCACCGGCTATTTCGGCAGCGCCACCAGCGCCATGGTCGACGCCGCCAGCCCGCGGGCGACGGTCAGCAAGTGGCAGGCCGCCAGCAGCGATACCAACAACCGCGCGGCCGCCAACATCGCCGCGCTCTATCTGCAGGACCAGATCGTGCTGGCACCGCAATGGAAAGCCGTGCTCGGCCTGCGCCACGACCGCTTCAGCGTCTCGATCGACGACCGCAGGGCGGCCGACATCGACCTGGACCGCACCGATACCGCGTTCTCGCCGCGCGCCGGCCTGATCTACCAGCCCAACGCCAGCGCTTCGTATTACCTGAGCTACAGCTACGCGTTCATGCCGAGTGGAGAAACGCTGTCGCTGGCGGCCAATAATGCGGAACTGGAGCCGGAAAAGGCCAGGAACTGGGAACTCGGCGCCAAGTGGGATCTGAGTCCCGGCCTGAGCGCGACCGCCGCCGTGTTCCGCCTCGACCGCGCCAACGTCAAGGCGGCCGACCCGAACGACCCGACCAGGCTGCTGCTGTCGGGCCTGCAGCGCACTGAGGGCATCGAAATCGGCCTGCAGGGGCAAATCACCGAACGGTGGCAGATCTATGCCGGCTATGCCAATCTTGATGCCCGCGTCAGAAAATCCACCGGTTCCGGCAGCAGCGCGGTACCGGCTGGAAATACGGTAGCGCTGGTACCGAAGAATGCCGCCTCAGTATGGAACCGCATCGACCTTGCCGGCGGCTGGGCGGTCGGGCTGGGACTGGTGGCCCAGTCCAGCGTGTACGCCAACACCGCGACCAACGCGGTCACGCTGCCCGCCTTCACCCGTGCCGACGGCGCGATCTACTACGCTTTCACCGACGGCAAGACGCGGCTCGCGCTGAATCTCGAAAACCTGTTCGACCGCCACTATTACGCCACCGCCGGCGGCGACAACAATATCATTGTCGGCTCGCCACGCGCCGCGCAGCTGACCTTGAGTACGGCGTTCTGATCCTTGCCCGGGGGAAGAGAGCAGGAACAGGGCACGATGACATCAGGACTGCGTCGTGCCTGACCCCAATGGAACTACCGGCTCATCCGGTAACGGAGGCGCAACCTCATCGGCGCCAGCCATCTGGTACAGTAGCATCCATGCTTCCGCCTGAAAACAGAGAGTTGTCATGCTTCCCCCAATATCGCGCCGCAAATTCATCCAGACTTGCGCGCTGGGCCTGGTTGTCGAAGGAACAATAGGCTGGAGGGCTTTGCAGGAAAAACCGCCGCTCTTGCCCTCCGATGCAATTCGTCCTCCCGGTGCCTTGCCTGAAGCGCAATTCAATGCAGCCTGCATCCGCTGCGGGCTGTGCGCGCAGGCATGTCCGTTCGACACCTTGCGCCTGGCCGAGATGAATATGCCGCTATCTCCCGGCACGCCCTACTTTCATGCCCGGCATATCCCTTGCGCAATGTGCACCGAGATTCCTTGCCTACAGGCCTGCCCTGCCGGAGCGCTCAGTCCCGAACTCACGGATATCAACCATGCGCGCATGGGCACGGCGGTTCTCAGCCATCCCGGGCAGTGCAACAGCTATAACGGCGCATCCTTTTGCAACAGCTGTTATCGGGCATGCCCCCTCAAAGGCACAGCGATCATCCTGAAACATGGTCGAACCCCGATGAATGGCATGTTTACCCCCACCGTCGATGCGAATCTGTGCACTGGCTGCGGTCAATGCGAAAAAGCGTGCATAGCGCCGGATGCCGCAATTACCGTGATTGCGCGACATGACTGAATCGATGCCGCATTTTTTCCGACGCTATCGCTACCTGATAGCCCGTCGCCTCATGCAAGGCAGCATATTGCTGGCATTCGCATCCGGCCCCTGGTGGGGAATGTGGCTGGCCCGTGGCACGCTGGCCAGCAGTCTATGGATGGGATTGCTGCCCCTGACCGACCCGTTCATCCTTTTGCAAAGCCTGCTGGCAGGGCATCCGATGCGTTCAAGCGCCATCCTGGGCGCCATCCTGGTGGCGGGCTTTTACGCCATTTTTGGCGGGCGCCTTTTCTGTGGCTGGGTCTGCCCTGTCAATCCGATTACCGATGCCGCCAATGGCCTGCGCCGCAAACTGGGATGGCGCAAGGCATCCCTGCTCCGGCTCGACCGACGGCTGCGCCATATAGTCATGCTGCTGGCGTTACTGGGGGCGGGAGTGTCAGGCACCTTGTCATGGGAACTCATCAATCCCGTTACCTTGAGCCTGCGCGGACTGGTTTTTGGTTTGTGGACAGGTGCGATCGCGGCCGCCGTAGGGGTTTTTCTGTTTGATTTTTTGCTGCTTGGCAACGGTTTTTGCGGTCATGTCTGCCCGGTCGGGGCCTTCTACGGCTGGCTGGGAAAGCGCGGAAAAATCAGCGTATCGGCAGAACAACGCCAAGCCTGCAACAATTGCGGCGACTGCTTCAAGGTCTGCCCGGAGCCGCATGTCATTGCGCCGGCGCTCAGGATCAAACGCCCGCCCGGGAATGACACCACTCCTGCCATCACACATCAGGATTGCCTTCGCTGCGGGCGTTGCATCGAGGTCTGCGACCGGGAGGTGTTTGTCTATCGCTGGGGTCGGGCATCCATCCGAAATGAATCAGCCGCCGATCCGGACCCGCAGTCCTGATGCTGCGCCTTGCCCGGTTGAAGGCTGCACGCGTTACTGCTGCGGCAGCGTATCCTTGAATGAAGGACGCTCCGAGAGCTTGTCGAACAGCTTTGCCAGATTCGGGTAGTCATCGCGCCAGGCGATGTCCGGGAAGCGGAATGTCAGCCAGCCCAGCGCGCATCCCACGGCCACGTCAGCCAGCGTGTAGTGGTTGCCGGTGCAGAATGGCGTATCGCCCAGTCCGGTCGACATCGCCTTCAGGCCCGCATGCACCTTGCTCATCTGGCGCTCGATCCAGCTCTCGCTTTGCTGTTCCGCCGGGCGTAGCGTTTTTTCCAGCCGGACCAGTACCGCGGCATCGGTCAGGCCGTCAGCCAGCGCTTCCCAGCATTTGACTTCGGCCCGTTCGCGTCCGTTGGGTGGAATCAGCTTGCAGACCGGCGTCAGCGTGTCGAGATATTCGACGATCACGCGCGAGTCGAACATTGCGCCGCCGTCTTCCATGATCAGGCAAGGCACCTTACCCAGCGGATTGGACTGCAGAATGGCGGTTTCCGGCGTCCAGACGTTTTCCAGGGCCAGCGCATAATCGAGCTTTTTTTCCGCCATCACAACGCGGACTTTGCGAACGTAGGGACTGGTGAGTGAACCGATGAGCTTCATGGATGCTTGCCGTAAAAAAGAGCTGCGATTATAGCATTCGTGCCCGGGACGCCAGAACCTGACATATGCTTTCGTATCCGGAACGCGACGCCCGCATCGATGCGAGTAGCCGCAAACCGCTTGCCAATCAGGGTATTTTGGGGGCGGTTACGGATGGTAAAATTGCGCTTTATCAGTTATTGCAGCGGTTTTTTTGCGCCTGCAACCTCTTTCCCATCCCTTGTCCTGATTACCATGTCCCTGTCTTCGCTTTCCGCCCTGTCCCCGCTGGATGGCCGTTATGCCGCCAAAACCGATCCCTTGCGCCCGATCCTGTCCGAGGCCGGCTTCATGCATCATCGCGTGAAAGTCGAAATCGCCTGGCTGCAGGCGCTGTCGGCGGCGGGTTTTGCCGAAATCAAGCCGTTTTCCGCCAGCGCCAGCGCCCTGCTCGACCGGCTGGCGGCGAATTTCACCGAAGCCGACGCCGCCCGCATCAAGGCGATCGAGGCAGTCACCAATCACGATGTGAAAGCGGTCGAATACTGGCTCAAGGAACAGGTGAAGGATGTGCCGGAACTGGTCGCCGCCTCGGAATTCATCCATTTCGCCTGCACCTCGGAAGACATCAACAATACGTCGCACGGCATGATGCTGAAAGCGGCGCGCGACGGCGTGCTGTTGCCGGCACTGCGCAACCTGATCGGCAAGCTGGCCGAACTGGCGCATGCCCACGCCGGCATCCCGATGATGTCGCGCACCCACGGCCAGCCGGCCAGCCCGACCACGCTCGGCAAGGAAATCGCGAACGTGGTGGCCCGGCTGCGGCGCGCCGAACAGCGCATCGCCGGGGTCGAGATCCTCGGCAAGATGAATGGCGCGGTCGGCAATTACAACGCGCATCTGTCGGCCTATCCGGAAGTCGACTGGGAAGCGTTTTCGCGCAACGTGATCGAGCAGCGGTTAGGACTCACTTTCAATCCGTACACGATCCAGATCGAGCCGCACGATTACATGGCGGAATTGTTCGATGCGGTTGCGCGCACCAACACCATCCTGATCGACCTCAACCGCGACCTGTGGGGCTATATTTCGCTCGGCTACTTCAAGCAGCGCACCAAGGCCGGCGAAATCGGCTCGTCCACCATGCC
>DATEZO010000093.1:0-33995 GCA_035255485.1 Burkholderiaceae bacterium | reverse complement strand
GTCGGCGCGCGGAGATGCATTGCTGATGCGCGGCACCGAGGGCGAAACCGTCGCCAATGCGCGGCGCGCGCAGCAGATCGACTGGTTCCATGATCATGAGCGCACCGTCCTTGTGCAGAAACAGGAACCGGTTGATCAAATGCCTCCCTTGCCGGATGCAAACGATGCCGCGACCACCGCGCAATGGATAGCCCGCGCACTGGACGGCGACGTACCTGTCCCTGCGCCGATAGCGGAACAAGTGGAATGCTGCCTGCATGCCGCACGGCACCTTCATGCCCGGCGTCTGCAAGGCAGTGCAGAGTAGGATTTTTACGCTCGGCGCACGTTTCCCGCTGTCCGGCGGCTGAAAAACGCCTGATCGTCATCTCTCGCCTGCGGCCGGCAGCGCCTGGGCATCCAGGTAACCGCTTACAATCACGGCTCGTTCTTCACAGTGCAAGCCATGACAAACCAGTTTGATGTTGCCGTAATCGGCGCCGGTGCGGCCGGCATGATGTGCGCCGCGGTTGCCGGCCAGCGCGGCCGGCGCGTGGTGCTGATCGACCATGCGGGCCAACTGGCGGAAAAAATCCGCATTTCCGGCGGCGGGCGTTGCAATTTCACCAACCTGCATGCTTCCCCGCAGAACTACCTGTCGGATAATCCGCATTTCTGCAAAAGCGCCTTGTCGCGCTACACGCCGCAGGATTTCCTGGCGCTGATGCAGCGCTACCGCATTGCTTATCATGAAAAGCACAAGGGCCAGCTGTTTTGCGACCGTTCCGCCGAAGATATCATCGACCTGCTGAAAGCCGAATGCGACGCGGGCCATGTCGCCTGGCGCATGCCGTGCGGGGTGGCGGCGATCGGCAAGGCGGGCGAACTGTTCCGGCTTGATACCGATGCGGGAGAAATCCGTGCCGGCAGTGTTGTGATTGCCACCGGCGGCCTATCGATCCCGAAGATCGGCGCGACCGATTTCGGCTTTCGCATCGCCCGGCAATTCGGCCTGAAGCTGGTTGCGCCGCGCCCCGGCCTGGTGCCGCTAACGTTTGATGATGCCGCGTGGCGGCCGTTCGTGCCGCTGGCGGGCATTGCGCTCGACGTCGAGATTGAAACCGGCGACAAGAAAGCACGCGGCCGTTTCCGCGAGGATCTGCTATTTACGCATCGCGGCCTGTCCGGCCCGGCGATTCTGCAGATATCGAATTATTGGCAGCCCGGCCATCCGTTGACCTTGAACCTTGCACCGGATGTCGATGTGGCGGATCTGTTGATCCGCGACAAAGGCGCAATCAGGAAAAATCTCGGCAATCACCTGGCATCGCTTCTCCCGGCGCGACTGGCGGAAGGCTGGCTGGAGGCCAATGATTTCCGGCATGATGCGCGCATTGCCGACATGCCGGACAAGCAATTGCGCCGCCTGGGCGAATCGCTGAATCGTTGGCGCATTGTCCCGAACGGCACGGAAGGCTATCGCAAGGCCGAAGTGACGCTGGGCGGCGTCGATACGCGCGGCCTGTCGCAACAGACCATGATGGCGACGCAAGTGCCGGGGCTGCATTTCATCGGCGAGGCAGTCGATGTGACGGGCTGGCTGGGCGGCTACAACTTTCAATGGGCCTGGGCTTCGGGCGTCGCGGCCGGGTTGGCGGTGCAGGGTGTCTGACTGCCTGGATTGCTTGCTTGCCTTTCCGTTATTCCTGCGGCTTTCAGCAGGAATCCGCAGTCGTTTTGGGTCACATGCCGCCAATCCCGCAATCGGCATACGATGCGCGAAGGGGACGCTGGCTAATATCCACCGAAACGACAAACGTTCCAGAACAGGGGCAGCCTTGAAATTTTGCTGCAACATAGGGGAGTATGCATGAAAATATATCAATATTCGCAATGAATGTGCTGGCCTTTGAAAATACAGGGCAGAGTAAAGTAATTGCAAGAAATCGCCTTGAAATGCTGCCCGCGGTTGACATCGCCTTTGCCGGCTCTTGTCGTTCGCTACGTGCATCAACGCTTCCTATTGCATTTCAGATCTGATATACTCGCGCTCTTTCCTTTTAAACCCATCGGTTTGAGTTTTTTACATGACCACAATTCGCCTTAAAGAAAACGAGCCTTTCGAAGTTGCCATGCGGCGCTTCAAACGCACCATTGAAAAAACCGGTTTGCTGACCGAGTTGCGTGCGCGCGAGTTTTACGAGAAGCCGACCGCCGAGCGCAAGCGCAAGCTCGCCGCTGCCGTGAAGCGCCACTACAAGCGTATCCGCAGCCAGCAATTGCCGAAAAAGATGTACTGATTTCCCGCCGCACGCTGTGCGGTGATGTCGCAAACCCGCTCCGGTGTCGTTCCGCAGCGGGTTTTCGTGTTTAAAGGCTGGATGTGTTGAATTTTGGCAATATTTCGGAGGAAAAAATGGGCCTGAAAGAGCAAATCACGGAAGACATGAAAGCCGCCATGCGCGCCAAGGATAGCGCCAGGCTTGGCACGATCCGCTTGCTGACCGCGGCAATGAAGCAAAAGGAAGTCGACGAGCGGATCGAATTGACCGACGTGACGATCCTGGCCATCATTGAAAAGATGATCAAGCAGCGCAAGGATTCCATTACCCAATTTGAAGCGGGCGGCCGTCAGGATCTGGCCGATATCGAAAAAGCCGAAGTGACGGTGTTGTCCGCTTATATGCCGGCTGCGTTGTCGGATGCCGAAGTGCAGGCCGAAGTGCAGGCTGCCGTGGCGGCGACAGGCGCCGCCGGTCCGCAAGACATGGGCAAGGTGATGGCTGTCCTGAAGCCGAAACTGGCCGGCCGCGCCGATATGACGGCGGTATCGGGACTGGTGAAGGCGGCGCTGGCCAAGGGTTGAATGACGTGAAAGCGCGAGGCGGAAGAGCGCAGCGCTTTCCGGCATGGGCAGCAGGTGCCTCCAGGTATCAAAACCGCGCAATACAGGGATGCCGGGGCGCAGGAAAAATCGAGGCAATGATGCCGATTTCTTGCCTTCCACCGTATCCCTGTGCCTTCTGTGAAATGGTTTTCGGGTACAAGCCGTCATGATTCCGCAATCCTTCATTCAGGATCTTCTCAACCGGGTCGACATTGTCGATGTGGTAGGCCGCTATGTGCCGCTGAAGAAGGGCGGCGCGAATTTCATGGGCCTGTGCCCGTTTCATAACGAAAAATCTCCCAGCTTTACCGTCAGTCCGACCAAACAGTTTTACCACTGCTTCGGTTGCGGCGCGCACGGCACCGCGATCGGGTTTCTGATCGAATATTCCGGTGCCGGCTTTGTCGAAGCGGTCAAGGACCTCGCGCAAAACGTCGGCATGGTGGTGCCCGACGATGACGACAAGCTGCCGCCCGCCCAGCGCGCCGAACAGCAGGCAAAAAGCCTGGCCTTGTCGGAAGCGATGACGCGCGCCAGTGACTTTTACCGGCAGCAGTTGCGCAGCGCACCGCACGCGGTCGCCTACCTGAAAGGGCGCGGCCTCTCCGGCGAGATCGCGGCCAGATTCGGCCTGGGTTATGCACCTGAAGGCTGGGACAGCCTGCGCGCGGCTTTTCCGGATTACGACGATCCGGCGCTGGCCGAAGCCGGCCTGGTCATCGACAAGAGCGATGAGGAAGGCGCAGGCAAGAGGAGCGGCGGCAAACGCTATGACCGCTTTCGCGATCGCATCATGTTTCCGATACGTAATGTCAAAGGCCAGGTGATCGGTTTCGGCGGGCGCGTACTCGACAAAGGCGAGCCCAAATACTTGAATTCACCTGAGACGCCCTTATTTCAAAAGGGAAGCGAGCTGTATGGATTGTTCGAGGCGCGGCAGGCAATTCGCGAGGCGGGTTACGCGCTCGTAACAGAGGGTTACATGGATGTGGTGGCGCTGGCGCAGCTGGGTTTTCCGCATGCGGTGGCTACGCTCGGTACTGCCTGCACGCCGGTGCATGTGCAAAAGTTGCTGCGGCAGACCGACCAGGTGATTTTCAGTTTCGATGGCGATGCGGCGGGACGCCGCGCGGCGCGGCGCGCACTTGAAGCCAGCCTGCCGCATGCGACCGACAACCGGATCATCCGGTTCCTGTTCCTGCCGTCGGAGCACGACCCGGATAGTTACATTCGCGAACGGGGCACCGCGGGATTCGAACAGCAGGTGCACGATGCGCTGCCGCTATCGCAATTCCTGCTCAACGAAGCGAGCGGCACGAACGACCTCGGCACACCGGAGGGGCGGGCGCGCATGCAATTCGATGCCAAACCCTTGTTGCAGGCCATGCCGCCGTCGGCGTTGCGGCTGCAGATTGTCAGGGGCGTGGCCCAGGCGACGCAGACCACGCCGGCCGAGATCGAGGCGTTAAGCGAGTTGACGCAACCGGTGGCGCATGTTCGCCCCGCACCGCCCCGCGTCAAGCGCGCCGCGCCGGTAGGCCTGGAACGCCAGGTGATGCGGATTCTGGTGGCGCATCCGGCGCTGGCATTGGACATGGACCAGGCGGCGATTGCCGCGATTGCGGATGCGGCGCCAAATTATGCAGATATGCTGCGACAACTGATCGCGACTGGCCAGGCGCTCGGCGAACAGGCCAATTTTGCGGCATTGGCCGAGTTGCTGCGCGCTACCGGGCCGGACTTCGATCCGTTGATTGCTGAAATTGCCGCAGCGCAGGAGTCGGATAAGGATACGGCGCGCATCGAACTTGCCGGCGCGGTGCGGCAGACTAGAATGAAATTATTGAAAGCGGAACTGGAGCAGTTGGCGGCGGCGGGCCTGGCAAGCGAAGAAAGCAGGATGCGCTACCGGGAATTGATGTTGCAGCAAGAACAATTGCGGCGTCAGGCCACCGAGGAAAAAGGGTTGCATTAAGTGGCGTAGAAATGTTGGGCTAGAGGAAATTGTCTCTCTGTGCTATAATTAAAGGCTTTTGATTCAATGTCTTACGGTATTTCGTTGAATATATCGGATTCTGCCAGGCAGGCAGAAAGAATCAAAGAAGGATCAAAGAACAGTGCGCGGGCGGGTTTTCTGACCGTTAACGGGCGCATACATCAACTTTGCGTACAGTTCGGCTGTGCGGCAAGGCAACCTTAGTTGGTAAGTGATTCCATGGCGAGCGTGATGAAGAAACCCGCAAAAACCCCGAGCTCTTCCGTATTGGCCAAGACTGCAAAGCCGGCAGCACCGAAACCGGTTGCGTCAGCCGTCAAAAAAACGCCGGCAGCACCACCCGCAAGCAAGACGAAAGCCGCAAGGACCAGCGTAGAGGTTGAGAAAACCTCCAGCAAGGCGCCGAAAGGAACTGCAAGAGCAGCGTCGAAAGCGGGCACTAAAACCGCTGTAGCGTCATCCAATGCAAAACCTTTACCCAAAGCCACTGCCAAAACAGTTGCTGTGCAATCGAAAGCCCTCGTGACAAACAAGAAATCCGAATCAAGACCCGCAGACAAGGCGGTAAAACCCGTGGCAAAAAGCGACCTCAAGCCCGCTGTCGCCGGCGGCGGCAGTTCCGTTGTCAGCCAGACTACCGATGCTGCTGCGCTGGCGGCGATCGATACGTCGGGCTATGTGTTGCCGGGCGTGAAAGTGCCCGGGCGGCGCGGTCGCAAGCCCAAGGAATTCCAGCCGGAAAATGATGAAGTCGCCGCATTGAATGCGGTCGAGCGCGCCGAACTGAAAGCCGCCGACAAGGCCAAGGCAAAGGATCGCAAGGCCAAGGAAAAGGCATTGCTGAAAGAAGCTTTTTCGTCGGATGCCGAAGCCAGCGAAGAAGAACTCGAAGCGCGCCGGCAAAAACTGAAGACGCTGATCAAGCTCGGCAAGGACCGCGGTTTCCTGACCTATTCGGAAATCAATGACCACTTGCCGGAAAACATCGTCGATCCGGAAGCGATCGAAGGCATCATCGGCACCTTCAACGACATGGGCATTGCGGTGTACGAGCAGGCTCCGGATGCGGAAACATTGTTGTTGTCGGATAACGTTGCCACGGTCGCCGCCGATGACGATGCAGAAGCCGCAGCCGAGGCTGCGCTGTCCACGGTCGATTCCGATTTCGGCCGCACCACCGATCCGGTCCGCATGTACATGCGTGAAATGGGTTCGGTCGAACTGCTCACGCGCGAAGGCGAAATCGAAATCGCCAAGCGTATCGAAGGTGGTCTGAAGGACATGATCCAGGCTATCTCGGCGTGTCCGACCACGATCGCCGAAATTCTCGCAGCCGCCGAGCGGATTGAAAAGGAAGATGCCAAGATCGATGAAATCGTCGATGGCCTGGTAGACCTGAACGCGCCCGATACCAACGAGCAGGCGCTGTCTGCGGCGCCCGTTGCCGGCCCGGATGACGACGAAGAAGAAGACGAGGAAGACGAGGAGGAGGAAGAGGACGAAGAGGGCAGCAGCGCTTCCGGCGCAGCCGGCTTCACTCCCGAGCAGCTGGAACGGCTCAAGCGCGACGCTCTGGCCAAGTTCGAGACGATCGCCAGCAACTTCGACCGGATGCGCAAGGCGTTCGAGAAGGAAGGTTATAACTCGAAACCGTACACCAAGGCGCAGGAAGCCATTTCGCACGAGTTGCTGGGGATCCGCTTCACTGCCAAGTTTGTTGAAAAGCTGTGCGACACCCTGCGCGGCCAGGTCGATGAAGTGCGCCACATCGAAAAGCAGATTCTCGATGTCGTGGTCAACAAGTGCGGCATGCCGCGCAGCCATTTCATCAAGATTTTCCCGGGCAATGAAACCAATCTCGACTGGATCGATGCCGAAGTCGAGGGCGGGCACTCCTACAGTACGGTTCTCGGCCGCAATGTGCCGGCCGTGAAGGAATTACAGCAAAAGCTGATCGATTTGCAGGCGCGCGTCGTGCTGCCGTTGCCGGACTTGCGCAATATCAACAAGCAGATGTCGGCCGGCGAAATGCGGGCCCGCAAAGCCAAGCGCGAAATGACCGAGGCCAATCTGCGCCTGGTGATTTCGATTGCCAAGAAGTACACCAATCGCGGCCTGCAATTCCTCGACCTGATCCAGGAAGGCAACATCGGCCTGATGAAGGCGGTGGATAAATTCGAATACCGGCGCGGCTACAAGTTTTCGACCTATGCGACCTGGTGGATCCGGCAGGCAATCACGCGTTCGATCGCGGATCAGGCCCGCACCATCCGTATTCCGGTGCACATGATCGAGACCATCAACAAGATGAACCGCATCTCGCGCCAGATCCTGCAGGAAACCGGCGCGGAACCGGATCCGGCCACGCTTGCGGTCAAGATGGAAATGCCGGAAGACAAGATCCGCAAGATCATGAAAATCGCGAAAGAGCCGATCTCGATGGAAACGCCGATCGGCGACGACGACGATTCGCATCTGGGCGACTTCATCGAAGACAACAACACGCTGGCGCCGGCCGATGCTGCCTTGCATGCATCGATGCGCGGCGTAGTCAAGGATGTGCTCGATTCCCTGACGCCACGCGAGGCAAAGGTACTGCGCATGCGGTTCGGCATCGAAATGTCGACCGACCATACGCTGGAAGAAGTCGGCAAGCAGTTTGACGTCACGCGTGAGCGGATTCGTCAGATCGAGGCGAAGGCATTGCGCAAATTGCGCCATCCATCGCGCTCCGACAAGCTGAAGAGCTTCCTCGAAGGCAGTTAATCGTTTATTATTGCGGGGAAATTTTGAGCAGGCTTTTTGCTCACGATTTTCCCCGCCTCACTTTCCCTCTGCAGGGAATAATGCAATCTTGAGCGGGGATACCCGCAGGAAAAATTGGGCCTCTAGCTCATGCTTGGTTAGAGCAGCGGACTCATAATCCGTTGGTGCCGTGTTCGACTCACGGGGGGCCCACCAGACATCATGCCTGACACACAGTCCAACGCCGCGCCAGATATCGCGCCTGCCGTCCGTTTCGATGATTTCGGACTTTCCGCCGATATCCTGCGCGCGCTTGCCGATCAGGGGTACCTCCATCCCACGCCGATCCAGGCCCAGGCGATTCCGATCGTACTGCAGGGCCGCGACGTGATGGGCGCCGCCCAGACCGGCACCGGCAAGACCGCCGGTTTTTCGTTGCCGATCATCCAGCAGCTATTGGCGCATGCCAACACCAGCGCCTCGCCGGCGCGCCATCCGGTACGTGCGCTGATCCTGACGCCCACGCGCGAGCTGGCCGACCAGGTGGCCGACAATGTGAAAGCCTATTCGCGCCATACGGCGCTGCGCTCGACCGTGGTGTTCGGCGGCGTCGATATCGGGCCGCAAACCGCCGCCTTGCGCGCCGGCGTCGAGATCCTGATCGCCACGCCGGGCCGGCTGCTTGATCATGTGCAGCAAAAAACGCTGAACCTGTCGCAGACCGAAATTTTTGTCATGGATGAAGCGGATCGCATGCTCGACATGGGTTTTTTGCCCGACTTGCAACGCATCATCAACCTGTTGCCGAAACAGCGTCAGAACCTGATGTTCTCGGCCACTTTTTCGCCCGAGATCAAGAAGCTTGCCGGCACTTTCCTGACAGATCCGGTCACGATCGAAGTCGCGCGCAGCAATGCCACCGCCGACAATGTCACGCAGATTGTCTACAAGGTCGATGATGATGCCAAGCGCGAAGCGGTCGCCCACATCATCAGCACGCGCGGACTGAAACAGGTACTGGTATTTTCCAACACCAAGATCGGTGCGTCACGCCTGTCCAGGCAGCTGGAAAATGCCGGCATCAATGCCTCTGCGATCCATGGCGACAAGACGCAGGGCGAGCGCATGGCTGCGCTCGAGGCCTTCAAGCGCGGCGAAGTCGAAGTGCTGGTCGCCACCGATGTCGCGGCGCGCGGCCTCGACATCGCCGAACTGCCGTGCGTCATCAATTTCGATCTGCCGTACAACGCCGAAGATTATGTGCACCGCATCGGCCGTACCGGCCGCGCCGGCGCCTCGGGCGATGCGATTTCGCTGTACACCGACAAGGATGCGCGCCTGCTGGTGGATATCGAAAAAATGATCAAGCAGAAACTGACGCCGATCGGGTTGCCGGGCGTGGTGGCGAAGCTGCCGTTCGTGGCCGAAAGCACGACACAGCGTCGTCGCGGCGAATACGAGCGCCGTCCGGCGCGCGAAGCGCCGGCGCCACATGGGCGCAGTGGCTACCATGCCTCGATGCCGCGCAAGGAAAAGATCGATCCGTGGTTCCTGAAACCGTACGAACCATCGCCGTCGAATGACCGGCGCGATGATGAGCATGCCGCTTCATCAACCAAGTCGCAAAAAGGCCAGGTCGCCGCGTTGCTGGGCGGTATCCCGAAACGCTAGCGCGATTTTCCATTCGGCCAGGCGATCTAGCCTGAAGCAGCGCCGATGTCGGGGTGTGCGGCGGCATGCTTCCCGGATTGCACTACGCGCCATCCAGGTAAAACAGGACAATGCGCGCCGCTCATGCATCATGGCGCTGATGGTCGCGATTCTGGTGCTGCGGCGGCGCATTTTATACTCCTGCCTGTATTTTTTAGCTACCGCGTATTCATTGCGTATATAAAGGTAATTTTTCCTATACTCCCTTGCATTAATGCATGAATGCATTATCCAAATCGCACTGCCCATGCTGCGGTGGCCCGCATCCAGAATTCATCAAGCGATTGCGCATCGTTCACCGTCAAACCCAGAAAGCGCGCAGCCTCCTGCAAGGTGTGAAGCGGCGCGGTCAGATCCAGCGCCCGTGCGCCGGTTTGCTTGGACAGCTTTTCGCCGCTGGCGTTGGCTACCACCGGCACATGCAGATAACGCGGCGTCGACAGGCGCAGCAGGTGCTGCAGGTAAATCTGGCGCGGCGTCGAATCCAGCAGGTCCGCGCCGCGCACCACGTGCGTGACGCCCTGATCGGCATCGTCCACCACCACCGCCAATTGATAGGCCCAGAACCCGTCGGCGCGCTTCAGCACGAAGTCGCCGGCTTCCACCGCCAGATGCTGCGACACCGTACCCTGCCAGCGATCCTCGAACACGATGCACTCATCCTCCTGTCCCGCTTGCGGCACGCGTATCCGCCAGGCACGCGCCGCCTTGCCGGCGGGCAGGCCGTTGCGGCAGATGCCCGAATACACTGCGCTGCCATCGGCCGCGACGCCGATGTGCGAATCGGCGATTTCCCGGCGCGAGCAGCCGCACGGATAAATGCGGTCTGACAGCTGCGCGAATGCCGCTGCGTAGAGGGACTTGCGCCGACTTTGCCAGACGACGTCGCCATCCGGCCGCATGCCCAGCGCGGACAGCGCATGCAGGATCGCATCCGCCGACCCGGCAACGGTGCGCGCTTCGTCGATATCCTCGATGCGCACCAGCCATCGGCCCCGGTGCGCCCGGGCATCCAGGTAGCTTGCCATTGCCGCCACCAGCGAGCCGGCGTGCAGCGGCCCGGTGGGCGAGGGGGCGAAACGGCCGATGTAGGAGCGTGCTTGCATCAGGATGCATTCATCAGTTCGGGCGCCCGTATCAATACCGGCGATTGATTTCGCGCTGTCCGGGCCTGCCGCGGAGCGCCTGTTTTTCCAGCATAATGAATCGTGGATTATCGTCTTCTTTGGATCAGAAAGGATAGCGAGATGATCGAATTGCGCAAAAGCACGGAGCGCGGCCATGCCAATCATGGCTGGCTTGATACCTGGCACAGTTTTTCCTTCGCCGATTATATCGACCCGCACCACATGAGCTTCGGCCCGTTACGCGTCATCAACGAAGACCGGATTGCGTCCGGCACTGGTTTCGGCACCCATGGGCATCGCGACATGGAAATCGTCACTTACGTGCTGGAAGGCGAGCTTGCGCACCGGGACAGCATGGGCAATGGCAGCGTGATCCGCCCCGGCGACGTGCAGCGCATGAGCGCCGGCAAGGGCGTCATGCATTCCGAATCCAATCATGCAGGGCAAGAGACGCACTTGCTGCAAATCTGGATTGAACCGAATGTGCGCGGGATCGACCCCGGCTACGAAGAAAAACGCTTCGAGGCAGCTGAAAAGCGCGGTCGCCTGCGCCTGGTTGCCAGTCCTGACGGGCAGGATGGCTCGGTCATGCTGCACCAGGATGTCCGTATCCACGCCGGCCTGTTCGACGGCGACGAACGCGCTGTGTTCACGCTCGCGCCCGGTCGCCGTGCCTATGTGCATGTAGCGCGCGGCGAGATCAGCGTCAATGGCACGGCGCTGAAAGCCGGCGATGCGCTGAAGGCGGTGGACGAGGCGCGCATCGAACTGGCGCAGGGGCGACAGGCGGAAGTGCTGCTGTTCGATCTGCCGTAACGCACTGCCCACAAACATTTCGATGCGCTTATTCGGGAAGGCCGGATGCCCTTCCCGGCGGCGAAGGCATGGATAAATCCTTTGGCCCGACCGTTTTTACCAAGTAGATGCAGCGCCGGCTACCGGATCATTTATACTCAGCATCTTCTCAATTCCGCCGTTCCGGCCTCGACACTTCGGTCAAACCGCAGTCGATCCGGAAGTGGCCAGTTCGCCATGCTGTTGCCCAACAATCCCGATCTTGATCCGCATGAAGTGGAAGAAAAGCTGCGGCGTATCGCAAGCGAGCGCCGCCGACCGCAGCCGCTGTTCAGCAAACCGGCGGTAACCGCCGCCTTTGCGGGCATCGAAGCCGCCCCGGCCGCCGGCGGACTGCGCGCGTTCGTCAAGCGGATTCCCGGGATCGGCCCTGCAGCGATCGCCGCTTACCGCCTCTACCGCAATATCCGGATGCCGGGCATGAGTTGGCGCCAGCGCGTGCGCCTGATTCCGGTGCTTGGGCCGCTGGCGCTCTGGGTGAATGGCATCGTGCGGCTCAATACGGTGCGCGATCAGATCGCGCTGGATCTGGAACAGGTGCGCCAGGCCCAGCGTGCCAGCGATGCCCAGGCAGCCGCCCGGCTGGATGCCGTCGCCACACGCATCGATGCTGCAGACGCGCGCATCGGCAGCGCCGTCGCCCGGCTGGACCTGCTGGACCGGCTGCAGATCGAGCGCCGGCTGCATCATCTCGACATGCTGGATCTGGCGCATCGCCTGCAGCGCCTGGATGCGCTCAATCTGGAGCATCGCCTGGGCGGAATGGGTAATGCGCTGGCTGACCTGCGCGCCCAGGATGTGGCGCGCGACAATCTCATCGCCGGACTCAAGCAGGAGTTGCATCGCGCGCTGCGGACGGCGCCGACCGCCGCATTGCCGCCGGAAGGCATGACGCCGCCTCGTGATGCGGTGCCGGCTACCGGTTTTGACGAGGAAAGCTTCTATATCGAATTCGAGGGACTGTTCCGCGGTTCGCGCGAGGATATCCAGCAGCGGCTGGAAGTCTATCTGCCTTATCTGGCGCATGTCGCAACGCAGGATGGCGCGCGCGTGGTCGATGTTGGCTGCGGGCGCGGCGAATGGCTCGAACTGCTGGCCGCGCAAGGCATCGCCGCCACCGGCATCGACATGAACAGTGCCATGGTCGAGGCATGCCGCCAGCGCGGTTTTTCAGCCGAATGCGCCGATGCCATCGCCTGGCTGCGCCGGCAGCCGCCAGGCAGCGTTGCTGCGGTGACCGGATTCCACCTGATCGAGCATCTGCCGTTCGAGACGCTGATTGCGCTGTTCGATGCGGCCCTGCACGCGCTGCAGCCGGACGGCCTGATCATTTTTGAAACGCCCAATCCGGAAAACCTGCAGGTCGGCGCCTGCAATTTTTACACCGATCCGACCCACCTGCATCCGATTCCGCCGCCGGTCGCCGAATTCATGGCACGCCAGCGCGGCTTTGCGCGTGCCGACATCCTGCGGCTGCATCCGTATCCCGACAGCCACCGGCTGGCCGAGGACAGCGAGGCTGCGCGCCGTATCAATCAAGCCCTGTACGGTCCGCAGGACTATGCAGTGCTGGCCTGGAAGACGCATGCGAATTAAAGCCATTCATCAATTTCATCCGGCCTGCAGCAGCGGCGACGGCGTCACCAGCGGCATGTTCTTCGCGCGCCGCCTGCTGCGCGCATTGGGCTTCGCATCGGAAATCTACTGCGACCATATCCCCGACGAGCTGGCGCACGAAGTCAGGCGGCGCCAGGACCTGATGTTGCAGCCGGATCATCTGCTGCTGGTGCATCACAGCCTCGGCTACGAGGATTGCGCCTGGCTCGATGCGGTGGCCGCACCGAAAGTGCTGGTGTATCACAACATCACGCCGGAACACCTGCTGCCGGAAGCGGGCGGGCTGCGCCGGCTCAGCGTGCTGGGGCGCGAACAGCTGCGGCAATGGGCGCCGGGGTATATCGGCGGGTTCGGTGATTCCGAAAACAACAGCGCCGAGCTGCGCGAAGCCGGCTATCGCAACGTGACCTGCCTGCCGCTGCTGGTGGATATCCGGCGCGTGCTCGATGCGCCGTGGGACCGGACGGCGATGGCACCGCTGCGCAACGCGGTCAATCTGCTGTTCGTCGGCCGGATCTGCGAAAACAAGCGCCAGCTCGAACTGATCGACGTAGTGCACGAGCTGCTGCACATGGCGGAGCAGCCGGTGCGCCTGATCCTGGTAGGCGGCACCAGCAGCGGGGAATACCGGCAAAGAATCGAACAGCGGATCCGCGAGCTGCGCCTGGAAGACCATGTGCTGCTGGCCGGCAAGCTGCCGGACGCCGCGCTGCTGGCGCTGTACCGCTCGGTCGATGCGTTCGTGTGCATGAGCGAGCATGAAGGATTCGGCATGCCGCTGATCGAAGCGATGCTGTTCGACGTGCCGGTAGTGGCGCATGCCGTCAGCAGCATTCCCGACACGCTCGGCAGCGGCGGCCTGCTGTTGCGGGATGCCGATCCGCGTCATGCGGCGGCGCTGCTGCAAATGCTGCTGACGGAACCGGCCATGCGGCGGCGCGTGATCGCCGGCCAGCGCCGCAATCTGCAGCGTTTTGCGCCGGATCACCTGCTACGCCGGCTGGCGGAATACCTGAGTGCGCTTGGCGTCGTCATACCGCAGCCGCCGGCGCAGTGGCAGGATGAAACGCGCCAGGCGCAGCCGTATCTGCAAATAGAAGGGCCGTTCGATTCCAGCTACAGCCTGGCCATCGTCAATCGCGAACTGGGCCGGGCACTGGCCCGGCGCGGCAACGATGTCGGCCTGCGCAGCATGGAAGGCACGGGCGACTTCGCGCCGTCGGCGGCATTTTTGAACGCCAATCCCGACTGCGCCACGCTGGCGCAGCGTGCCGCCGGGGCCGATCGCAGCCCCGATGCCAGCCTGCGCTTTTGCTATCCGCCGCAGGTGGACGACATGCGCGGCGTCGTGCGCGCCTTCCATTCCTACGGCTGGGAAGAAACCGGCTTCCCGGCGGAATACGTCGCCGCATTCAACCGCCGGCTGGATATGATCACGGTGCTGTCCTGCTTCGTCGAAAAAGTCTTGCGCGACAACGGCGTGCGCATACCGATCGCGGTCAGCGGCGGCGGTGTCGATCATTTGCTCGAGGTAGTGCCGCAGGCGCCGTCGATCGAGTGGCGCGCCTTCCGCTTTCTGCATGTGTCGTCGTGCTTCCCGCGCAAGGGCGTGGATGCCCTGCTGGCCGCCTATGGCAAGGCGTTTCGCGCCGGCGACGACGTCTCGCTGGTGATCAAGACTTTCCCCAATCCGCACAACGATGTCGCGCAGCAGCTCCAGCGCCTGCGCCGGCAAGACCCGGATTATCCGCATGTCGTCCTGATCGATCGCGATTGCAGCCTGGCCGAACTGGCCGGCCTGTACGCGGCCTGCCATGCGTTTGTCGCACCGAGCCGGGGCGAAGGGCTGGGCCTGCCGATGGCGGAAGCGATGCTGTTCAACCTGCCGGTGATCACCACGGCGTGGGGCGGGCAAACCGATTTCTGCGACCAGGCGACGGCCTGGATGTGCGACTACCGCTTTGCCAAGGCGCAGACGCATCTCGGCATGGCGCATTCGGTCTGGGCCGATCCGGATGTCGACGATCTGGCGCGCCTGCTGCGCGACGTGCGGCAATTGCCGCACGCAGAGCGCACGGCGCGCACCGATGCGGCGCGCGCGCGGGTGCTGCGCGACTACACCTGGGGCCGGACCGCGCAGCGCATCGAACAGGCGATCGAGGCGCTGGCCGGCCAGCCGCTCCTGCGCAACGAGCCGAAGGTAGGCTGGATCAGCAGCTGGAACACACGCTGCGGCATCGCGGCCTACTCGTCGTTCCTGGCATCCGCCTTTCCACCGGACCGGCTGGTGCTGCTGCCGAACCGCACTGCCGAGCGCACCGCCGAGGACGATGGCAATGTGGTGCGCTGCTGGGACATGACTGTTGACGAAACGCTGGACGATGTCTTCAATGCCATCGTCGAACATGGCATCGGCGCGGTGGTAATCCAGTACAACTTCGGCTTTTTCTCGCTGGAGGCGCTGGCTGGCCTGATCGGGCGCCTGAAGCGCGCCGGCATTGCGGTGCACTGCTTCTTCCACGCCACCGCCGACCTGGTGCGCGGCGGCAAGTGCATCTCGCTCGGCAGCATCGCCGCCGCGCTGGCGCAGGCCGACCGCCTGTATGTACATGGCGTGGAAGACCTGAACCGCTTCAAGCAATTCGGCCTGGTCGAGAATGTGGTGTTCTTCCCGCAAGGCGTGCTGCCGACCCCGGACGATGCCGGCGGCATGCGCCCGCACGGCAAAAAAATCATTGCCGCCTACGGTTTCCTGCTGCCGCACAAGGGCATCCAGCCCCTGATCCGCGCCTTTGCGGCGTTGGCGGCGGAAGGGCCTTCCCTGCATCTGCTGCTGGTCAATGCGCTCTATCCTGCGCCCGAATCGATGCAGGAACAGCAGGCCTGCGAGCGCCTGATCGGCGAACTCGGCCTGCGGCAGCGGGTTACGCTGATCACCGATTTCCTGAGCGATGCGGATAGCCTGGCGCGGTTGCGTGCGGCCGACCTGATCGTCTATCCGTACCAGCAAACCCAGGAATCTTCCAGCGCGGCAGTGCGCATGGGCCTGGCGGCCGGACGTCCGGTCGCGGTCACGCCGCTGTCGATCTTCGATGATGTCAGCGACGCGGTGCATACGCTGCCCGGCACCGACGCCGAAGCGATCGCAGCCGGCATCCGCACCCTGTTTGCCGATCCCGACATCATGGCACGGCAGGCGCTCAAGGCCGGGCAGTGGACCGCCGCCCGCCAGTGGCCCGCGCTGTCGGTTCGCTTGCTGAACCTGATCGACGGCATCGCCAACCCGCTGGATTCGGATGCTGGGCGCGTTTAGGCTGCTGCTGGCGCTGGCGGTCGCGCTCAGCCATGCCAACGTGCGGATTGCCGGCCTGAATCCGGGCGTGATCGCCGTGGTCTGTTTTTATCTGATTTCCGGCTATGTCATGACCGGGCTGTTGCGCAGCCATTACCAGAGCCTGCCGCGCGTGCCGTATTTCTATCTCGACCGCGCGCTGCGCATCTTTCCGCAATATCTCGCGATTGCCGCCATCACGCTGACGTGGTTCCTGCTCTCCGGGCGCAACACGGCATTCCTGCAGCATGCGCCGCGCTGGTCCGACCTGCTGAATAACCTTGCCGTTGCGCCACTCAATTACTACATGCTCAATGGCAGCGATCAGTTCACGCTGGTGCCGCCCGCCTGGTCGCTGGGCGCGGAAGTGCAGTTCTACCTGCTGATCCCGCTGCTGCTGCTGTGGCGCCTGCGCAGCGGCGTATTCCTGCTCGGTCTGACGGTGTTCGCCGCCGCCGCGTGGGGCGTGCTGAACACCGATACCTTCGGCTATCGGCTGCTGCCGGGCGTACTGGTGTTTTTCCTGCTCGGCTCCGCGCTGTACGACGCACGCAACCGGCAGCTGCGCAGCGGCCTGATCGTGCTGGCCGGCGTGTTGTGCGCTGCTGGCGGTGCGCTGCTGCTGGCGCGCTACGGCCGCCTCGGTCTGCCCTACAACCGCGAAACGCTGCTCGGCATTGCCATCGGCCTGCCGCTGCTGCATTGGCTCGGCCGCCTGCCGCAGCATGCGCTCGACAATCGTCTGGGCGACCTGTCGTATGGCGTATTCCTGAACCACTTCCTGCTGCAATGGACGCTGGGCACCCCGGCCGGCTGGCCGATGCTGGGGGGCTATCTGCTCGCCAGCCTGGCCTTGTCGGCGCTAACGCAAGGGCTGGTCGAACGCCCGGTGCTGCGCTGGCGGCATGGATTGCGTGCCCGGCAGGAGACGTTGCGCGAGCAGCAGAAGGCGGTATGAATGGGTCCTGTTGCAGTTAGCTGTTGAGGGTGCTGCCCGGCGTCAAAGTCATTGACGGCGGAGTTACGGGGTCAGAGTTTTTTTACGCGTGCGTAAATTACTCTGACCCCGTAACGGATCAGAGGCAGGTCATGGCAAACCCATGGATGGTAAAGCCGTTGCCCTTGATCCGTGAAATCAAGCTCATGAAATCGGGGTCAGAGTAATTTACGCCATGAAACCGGCGTAAAAAAACTCCGACCCCGGTTTCAAAACTCTGACCCTGATTTCACTCCGGCATGGCTGGTTTCAACAGATAGCTGCATAGAGTTGAAATCATGGGAGTATGGTTTAAAAAAGGCCAAATGCGGAATGATTCTGCGGGTTTCTTAAAATACAAGGTGGAGTATAAAAAACCGCTGCAGCCCGCCATGTCCGGGTATCCGCGCGCAAGATGGCGCGCAAGCAGTGCATCATCCAGGTCAGGCAGCCTGTTCAGCCTTGCGCGTCGCCGTCAGGATCACGCCCCACGGCGTTTCCGGGCATACTGATTTCTCCACTTCCCAACCGTGCCGGGCCAGCAGCTTGCGGAAATAGCTTTCCTTGAAACCCAGCTCCAGCCAGCCTTGTTTGCGGATCGCCCATAAGGATTCGCCGTCCAGCCGCAAGCCCCACGGAATCGGGAAATCATCGGTGATCGGCTCGGCGGCAAACACCGCTTTTCCGCCCGGCGCAATGACGCGGTCCAGGCTGGCGATCAGGGCTTGATGATTGGCGCAATGGTGAAAGCATTCGAAGAACAGTACCGCGTCGAATTGCTGCTCGAACTGGTCGATCAGTGAAAAATCCCCCTGCCGCACATCGATGTCCAGCTCCTTGCGGCGTGCCCGCTCCCGGATCAGATCGACGAAATTCTGTTCGATATCCACGGCGGTGACCCGATATCCCATGCGCGCCAGCCAGACCGTCGTATTGCCCCAGCCAGGTCCGAATTCCAGGATGGCGCTCTTCGGCGGCAGATTCAGCGTCCGGATCAGGTGCCCGATGCTGATGATGTGATTGCCCACCGTGTGCGGGCTCTCGGTATAAAACGGAAAAGGGCGTGATGCCGCCGCGCGGGTATCGAAGCTGCTGACTTCGTTGCTGGTGGAATAGGGTTTTCCGTGCAGCCACTCATACAGCTTGAATTGCGTTGTGCGATACGCCTCGGAATCCGGGTCAGCCGGCAAATCCAGCGGAAAGCGCATCGTGAATCGGGTGAAGCCGCGCCGCAATTCATCGTCGGAAATCGCGGCCGCCGCGTCCAGCATCACCAGCATTTCGTCTAGTTCCTCCAGCGTCGATACCTGTTGCGGTCCCTTGAACGGGGCTCGCGGCGCGACCGGCGCGACCGATACGACTGGATCGGGCGGCGGAACCGGCGCGGCTATCGGAATGGGTGGCTTGACCAGTTTTGCCTTCAGCCACAGTGCAAGGGAGGAAGTGCGTACTGCGGGCGGCAACAGCATCCAGACAGGCCGGGCAACATTCCGTAACAGAAGCGACATGCAATAACTCCTATAAGGATGAATGAGTGTTCCGGCCTGCATATGACGCCATGGCCAGCCTGCAAGCGCTGGACCAATACCGCGCTGCCGATGCAGGATCATGCCGTTTATATGATGTTATTGGTGAAAATGCAATAAAGATCGGAATTGAAGTGCATGCGCATGATGTACTTCAAACGACAGGGCGATGGTCAAAAGGAAATTTTTCCAATGTCCCAACGCCGTATGCTGAACGTTCAGGCCCGCGCCAGCAGCACGATGCCGAAAAAAATGCAGCCGATGCCGGCCAGCTTCTGGTAGCCCAGGCTTTCTCCCAGCAACAGCCAGCCGGCCAGCGTGACCAGCAGGAAGGTGCAGCCCGCCATCACGGGTGTCGCGATCGACAGCGGATTGACCGCGAATACGCGCACCATCAGCAGGAAGCTCAAGCCGTACAGCGCGATCGCGGCCAGCAGCCAGGGCGAGAGCCAGAAGGCGATGCTGTCCATCGGCTGCGGCGCGGCGCCCGCATATTTCATCGACAACTGGGCGCCGGCATTGCACAGCACCGCGATCAGCGCAATCCAGGGTTCGTTCATGGCCGTTTCCTCTCGGCCGGCTTGATCACATACGCCGGGCGGCCCTTGATCTCGTCGTACAGGCGGGCGATGTAATGGCCGATGATGCCCAGGCTGACCAGGATCGCGCCGCCGATGATGATGATCAGCAGGTTGACCGTGGTGAAGCCGCTGACCGCCTTGCCCTGGAATTTCGCGATCAGGCTGATCGCGCCGATGATCGCGCCGAAAGCCAGCGTGAGGCCGCCGAGCCAGGACACCAGCTTCAGCGGCGCGCTGGAAAAGCTGGTGATATTGTTGACCGCATAGCGCAACAGTTTCAATCTGCTCCACTGGCTGCTGCCGCCGCCCGCGCGTGCCGGTACGCTGAACGGAAGCCGCGCACTCGGGTATTGCGCCCAGCCGATGAGGCCGCGAAAAAAGCGGTACCGCTCCGGAAATGCGAGATAGGCATCGACCACCATGCGATCAAGCAGCTTGAAATCGGATTGCCCACGCAGATCGAGCCCCGCAAAGCGCTCGAACATGCCGTAAAACAGGTGGGCGAACAGACTGTTGGCGCATGCTTCATTACCGCGATCCGCCTTTACCGCTTCGACCACGTATAGACCTTGACGCCATAATGCCGCCATCTGCGGGATCAATTCCGGTGGATGCTGCAAATCACCATCGAGCACGATCACGGCATCGCCCCTGGCATGTGCCAGGCCGGCCTGGATCGCCGCCTCCTTGCCGAAGTTGCGGGTAAAGGATATCGGGCGGATTCGCGGGTCCGCAGCGGCGGCCTGCGCGATTTCAGCCGCGCTGTCATCCTGTGAACCGTCGTCCACTGCGACCAGCTCCAGCACGTACCAGTCGCCGTGCGCCGCCGCCAGAATCGCCGCGAGATTGGCGCGGATGATGGCTTGCTCGTTATAGACAGGAACAATCAGGCTGATCAGGGTGGTCACAATCGGGTCCGTTCAGGATAATAAGGGATGTCATGCCCTGTCCACGAAAGGCACGGAAAATACAAACAGGCATCATTGTCCTGCACCAGATTCTCCTGTCCATCTTTTTCATGGCTTTCATGTTTTTGCGGACAAACAAATCCCTCTTGTAGCCCGGATTGCGCTCTCGCTTTATCCGGGCTACGGCACATTGTTCTTTTTGCGTGAATCCCCAACGCAGGCGCGTTGCGACGGTCATCCCGATGCCGGCAGGTCATGATTTCTTTTCCAGCGCCAGGCCGATGACCTGCAAATCGCCGCCCGTGAAAAAGGTCCGGATCTCGAACCGGAACTTCCAGTCCTCTGCAACAAATTCGCCTTCGATCCTGCGCGTCGCACCGCCGGTGCCGGAGAGCGGCCCGGCGCCGATTTCGTGCATGCCGTTCCTGTCGTCATTGCTCATGAGATCCCATCGCCCGGCCTGGTGCGCTGCTTTCGACGCGCTCGCGTAGTCGATGGCGTAATGATAGCGGCCCGGCGGCAGCGTGATGTAGGGGCCGAAGGACAGGAAGCCGGTGCGGTTCCTGTCGATCGGCGTCAGGCGTCCACTAGCGATATGGCCGATCTGGGTCGGCAGCGCTGCCGCCGGCCATTGCACGCGTGCGCTCAATGCGCCGAGCGGTTCCGCCTGCAGCCTGCCGCCGTGCCAGCCGCCCGGCTGGCACAGCACCGTATTCTGCCGCTTCACGCATTCGCCGCGCTGTGATGCGGACAGGAACCCGGCCGGAACAGTAAACGGATTCTTGATATGCTCGGCAGATGTCACATACAGATGCCGCTCCATGAATTTACCGGCGAAAGCGTGTGCATTGTCGCCGCAATCCACATTCGGCCGCGCAAAATAACCGGTATCGATCAATTTGCCGTAATGCGCGGCCAGGCGCTGGAAAAGCCAGTAGATATTCACATCGCTGTCGCCGCCGCAACCGAAAGCGGGATAGAGGTGAATCTTGTCCACCTTCATCAACGCGTCCTCCCATTCGGCAAGATCATTACCGGCGGGAACGGATGCTGTTGTCACGATTCGTTGCCGCAGCGGCTGCACATCCAGCCACTGCAACGGTAAGGCGACGGCCAGCAGCAATATGGCGCTGCGGGAAGGTCGACTCAGCAAACCGGCCAGGACACCAAATGCAATTGCGTAGCCGACGATCCAGAAAAAACGGCCGCTGGCGCGGAATGTGCCGGTTAACCGGTCCAGAAAAGACGGCAGCGAATAGGCGGCAACTTCATGTGCGCCGAAATAGACTGCAGTGGACAGCGCATAGATTGAAAACAGCACCAGCACCAGCAGAAGGGCGGGATAACGCTTCGGCAGCGCCCTGACACTGCGCCAGCGTGTGATGAGAACGACCGGCAGCAGGAGCAGCATGCCGGCGCCGAAATGGTTGTAGCCCTCGTACTGGCCGCCGGTCGCATCCGCAAAACGGAATGCGCCGAATTGATGCTGGATTGCATCGGTGCATGCAACCAGATATCCGCCGCAGAAAGGCGACATCAGGTTCATCGAGTAATAGCCGAAACCGAAGGTCATCGTGCTGCCGTGCCCGAAATAACCCAATACCATGCCAACTGCCGCAATTGCCGCAACCGATGCCAGTGCGCGTGGCATCTGCTTGCGCCAGCCTTCGCCCGCCAGCGCCTGATCCACCAGGAATGCCAGGAACAGCGGATAGCAGAACGCCAGGAAATACGGATGAATCGTCAGGCCGATGATGCAAAGGATGATGAACGCCGTTGCCGTGCGTCGGGCGGGCCACTGGCCGCGCCGCCCGAGAAAATAGAACGCCAGCGCAAACAGCAGGATGCCATGCGTCATCAGCGAGGTATGTCCGATGCGCCATAAAAGCGCTGGCCATGTGATGGCGAAGGCGACTGCGGCAACGGCTCCCGGCGCATGGCGCACGCCAAGCGCGCGGATCAGGAAGGTTGCACCGATCGCCTGTGCAATGAAGGCCGCCGCATGCCATAGCCCGAAATAATGGAAATGCATCGGCAGCCAGGCCACGAATGGTTTGAACAATAGCGCAGCAAGCGGAATGCTATCGGTGAAGGCGATGCTGACGCCTTCCGGGTGATTCAGCCGTTCGGTATGCAGCAATGGGAAGTGCCAGGCATCGCGCGCATAGAACAGCCAGCCCGCAACGTTCGAAGAGGCGTCAGTCTGGCTGAAGAACGCGCCATTGCCTGCCAGGAAGGCAACCGGGAAAAGATAAAAAATGAAAAGAATCGCCGCCAATATCGTCCATCCATACGAAGCGGCGGGCGACTGCGGGCTCCAGAGCAGGCGCGACAGCAATCCGGATGCGGATGGTCGCCTGCCGTCCTGCCGTTGCAGCGCCGCGTCATGCATGCTGTCGGCTCGCATAGTCGTGGCATTTCTCAATCCTTGGATTGCGGCATGCATGGAATTGGTAAAGCGAAAGCGGCCTGGCCAGGCCGAACACGCTGCACTTGACATCAGCGAAGAAAAATTCGAGCACTTCCGCTATCTCTCTTGCGCTGTTGACATGCTCATGCCGCATGAGCAATCCGTAATCAAGCCCGTATTTGAGCCTGAATTCGAGCCCCGTTGTCAGCTTCCAGCCCAACGTCCACAACAGCGTGCCTTCGCTCGGTATGGCTACCCGCAGCACGCCGCCGTCCGCCAGCAACAGGCCGCATCTCGCCACCAGTTCCGGCAGATCGAGGACATGCTCGAATGCAGCCACGGAAGTGATTCTGTCGTAGCGGAAATGGCCCGGCACTTCGGCAATATCCGCATAGGCATTGCGCACCCTGCTCAACAGGGGCGAATTGTCATGCAGGCCGGAGAACGGCTCGACGATGTCATAGGGGCCAATGACAGGCTCGTACTGCAACTGATTGAGCGTGCCCGCGCCTATTTCGAGCGTCGATGTTCCGGTCGAAGGGCGGTCGGCAATGTCCTGCGCCACTTTCCTGTGCATCCATGCTTCCAGCTTTTGCGCCAGCGAGGTGGCGGCTGTTGCGCCATCGCGATTCGCCCGGTAATGTGCGGCATGGATTTTTTCAATCGGCCCGGGTAGCGGAGGGCGCGTTTTCGGAAACTGATCGAACATGGCGAAGTGATTTTCAGTGAACGAGCATGGCTATGCGTCGCCATTTTGCCGGGCGGCTTGCACATCTTCTTTTTTCGGCGCCTTGCCCGCCGCTTGCGCTTCTTCGATGCCCTGTGTCGCCGCGCTTTTCAGTTGCTCCGGCCGGGTTACTACCAGAATCGTGCCTTTCTTTTGCAGGATGCCCATCTTCATCAGCGTATGCAGTGCGCGCGATACGGTTTCGCGGCTGGTATTGACCATGATCGCGATCTCGTGCTGTTTCGGCAAGCCTTCGATGACCTGTCCTTCCTTTGTCTCGCGCACGAACAATTGCAATTGCGCAAACACGCGCTGAAACGCATTCGGAATGCTGAGCAGGGTGCGCTGCCGGGAAGAGGCGCGCACGATCTGGGCAAAGTGCGTCAGGAAGCGCTGTGCGATCAGCGGGCGGTTGAAAATCAGGGCACGCGCCTGGGCATTGGGCAGGAAGGCGACTTCTGAAGTGGTGACGGAAATCACCGATGCCGAGCGCGGCTGGCCATCGATCACGGACAGTTCACCGAAATACGTGCCGGGCAAAATGAAATGGATGCCGGTTTCGCGGCCATCTTCGCTCAGGTCGACCACCTGCAGCTTGCCGGAAAGCAGGAATGCCAGATGTTCTGCGGCATCGCCTTTGCGGATTACGATGTCGTGATGCAAAAAGGTACGGCTCGTCATGAGCCCGGCTACGACCGTCAGCGTTTCCTTGTCCAGGCCTTCGAATAATGGGATTCTTGCAACGGTGTCAAACGCGATCGGCATGTAACTAAATAAATAGGTGAGTTCAACGCAATTGTAAAAGCCTTTTCGCGCACCATCATTCCGCGGGATTTAACGAGACGGCAAAAAACGGAAATGCCGGAAATGCCAATGCCAGCTATTTTCTGGTAATCCGGAGCAGCGCAACCCTGCTGCGCCGTCCGGGTGCGCTGCTGCAGCGCATGCCCGGATTGCCCGCGCTGCCACTAGACGACAAGGTACGATTCCTTTTTGCATAAATCCGGCAGACGCCTAGGATAACGGATTATCAATTATTTACATGGAAAAATGTCCGTGTAATACAACGCATGGCAGAAACAGCAACATGATTTTATTCAGACAATGTTATCTGGCAAGCAAGCTGCTATAATTTTCATCATTCTTGGCAACTTCAAGCACTTTTTGCCGTTCGCTCTTCCGAGCCAAACGTGATTTGGAAATATCATGCACGACATTCTACCGGCCCGCTGGGTAAAACATCTTCTGATGATCTGCCTGACAGCAGCTTCCGCGCTTGCCATGGGCGCAGAGCTGGCAGGATCGGTATCCTTCGCGATCGGCGAGGCTCGTGTCATTGGCGATGACGGCAAGCCGCAGCCTGTCGCGCGCGGCGCCGAGATCAGCGCGGGGCAAACTCTCCTGACCGGCGCCAACGGTCATATCCATGTGCGTATGGTGGATGGTGCATTCATCAGCGTGCGGCCGCAATCGCGCCTGCGCATTGAAAGCTATCACTACGATGCTGCAGCGCCGGCCAACAATCGCATCAAGTTCGTGCTGGAACAGGGCGTCGCCCGCAGCATTACCGGCCGGGCCGGCGAAGCTGCCAGGGAAAATTACCGTCTCAATACGCCGCTGGCGGCGATCGGCATTCGCGGTACCGACTTTGTCGTGCAGGCCGCGGCCGACGTCACGCGCGTTACCGTGCAAAGCGGTGCGATCGTGATGTCGCCGCTCACCGGGAACTGCCTTGCCAGCACGCTGGGCCCGTGCAAATCGGCTTCCGCGCGTGTGCTCACCGCTGCGATGCATGACGCCTATCTCGAACTGCGCAGCCGCAACGAGGCGCCGCTCCTGGTGCCCGCCGAAAAAGCGCTGGAATCACCGAATTTGCTGGCTCCGCCGCGCCCTGAAGAGCCGCGCGTAGCAGGCGACAAGCAATCCCGGGCCACGCCCAGCGGCGATATGCGCGATGCAGTCAGGGAAGTTGCCGCCGACATGATCAGGAATAGCGTAGACGCATCCAACCCGCAGTCGGGGACGCCGCCGGTGGCGGACGTGGTGACGCCGCCCGCGCCCAAATACTGGTGGGGGCGCTGGGCGAACTTCATCCAGCCGGGCCAGGAAGCCAGCAGCTTGACGGCCATGCATACGGCGGGGCGTGAAATGACGTTCGGCAATGAGGTATTCGGACTGCTGCGCGAACCGCAGGGCGACGTCATGTTTCCGAATGCCGGCGTGGTCCGGTTCCAGTTGGCCGAATCCGAAGCCTATGCGATGCAGGATCACAAAACCCTGGCCGCCGCCCAGATCGCATCGCCCAGCCTGACCGTGGATTTCGGCGCACGCCGCTACGATACTTCCCTGACGGTCAACAGCGCCGGCAATGCGCCGGTAGCGGTGCAGTCGTCCGGCCAGATCACCTTCCAGGGCATGTTCAAGACCGACGCCAGTACGTCCAATACCAGCGTGCTCGGATCGCTTTCCAACAGCACGGATCAGGCCGGCTACATTTTCCAGCGTGACCTGGCCAACGGCCTCAGCGTCGTGGGAGCGACACGCTGGACACGGTAAACAGCGTCTTCCGTCATCCCTGAGCCTGCCGGCGCGTTGTCCATCGAAACGGCAGCCTGGAGGCAGCGCAGCGCAATCCGGGCATGCGCTGCAGCAGCACACCCGGACGGCGCAGCAGGAGTTGCGTTGCTCTGGGCTACGAAAACTGGTGATGTGCTCCGTCGATCACAATTCCTCATGTGCGATTACATAGCCAGATTTGGCTGCCATCCGAAAACCACGGGCGAAAGGATTATTTCATGAGATCCTTTCAGGCTTTCCGTGTCTGCCATGAACGAGGCATCACCCACGTTGCCGGCTCCGGCAAGACAATTTCCCCACTCTGTACGGCGCTTGGCAGATGATGCGATTCATCCTCCTCGGCCTGGCCCTGTGCGCTGCCATCCTGCTCCCTTCATCACTGCCCGGCCTGTTCGGGCCGGCGGACCATGCGCTGGACGACTGGCGCACCCGCTTCGTGATGTCGCCACGCCCCGAGGCGCGCATCGTGATTGTCGATGTCGATGAACGCAGCCTGGCCGAGCAGGGCGCCTGGCCTTGGCCGCGCGCTACCATTGCCCGGCTGCTGCGCATCCTGATCGATAAGTACGGCGTTGCCGGTATCGCAGTCGACATGGTATTTCCCGAAGTACGCCCTGACGATGCCATCCTGGCAGCACAGTTCCGGCGTCCGCAAATGACCGGCTCGGTCGTGTTCGACCTGGAGCAGCGCATGCTGCCGGCACTGCGACTGGCGCTGCCGCCGGAACTGCCATTGCAGGCAACAGCCGGTGCGCCGCTGATCTCCGGCCTGGCAGCAGTCACTAATCATGCGGCGCTGATGCCGCCGCGCGCCGGTCATATCACGCCGGTGTTCGACTCGGACGGCGCGGTGCGCCGCCTGCCACCCATGATCTGCCGCAGCGGACACAATTGCCGCCCCGGCCTGGCGCTGGCTGCCTTCGCCGGCCTGGCCGACAACGCGTACCTGACCCTGCACCCCGGCAGCGGCTTGCTGTCGCCGGCCTGGCAATTGGCCCTGAAAACAGGCGACCATACCGCGCTGGCTACGCTGCCCCTGTCGGACGACGGCATGCTGACGATTCCGTACCGCCACAGCAGTGCTGACTGGATTGCCGTGTCGGCTAGCGATATCCTCATGCACAAGGCCGACCCTGCCGTGCTCAAGGGTGTAATGGTTCTGCTGGGCGGCACCGCGCTCGGCTTGGCCGATGTCATCGCCACCCCGGTCAGACCGGTTACAGCGGGCCTGGAGCCGCATGCGGAAGTCCTGTCCGCTTTGCTGGATAATGATTTTCCTTTCGTGCCGCAATGGGGCTTGCTGCTGGATGCGGCGTTGCTATTGCCGTTTGCCTTGCTGCTGGCGGGGATCGCCGGGCGCTATGCCAGGCCGCTGCAGCGCGCGGTCCTGTTTCCCGTGTGGCTGCTGCTGACCTGGGCGGCGTGCGCCGCTTTAAGCATCACCGCGCTACGCAGCGCCAATCTGCTGCTGCCACTGACGCCGCTGCTGTTGTTTGCGCCACTGGCGTTACTGTTGTTGTTGTCCACCGAACTGTACCGGACCGGCCGCGACAGCATTGGTGCGCGCGCCCTGTTGTCGGCTTATCTGCCGCGCCAGGTCGCCCAGCGCCTGGCGGCGTTCGGCAAGGGTGAAGCCATCGACACCACGGTTGATGCGTCGCGCCGGGAAATCACCGTATTTTTCGCTGATATTCGCGGCTTTGCCGGCCTGTGCGAAGGTCGCCCGCCGGAAATCGTGGCACGCCTGATGCAGCGCGTGTTTTCCGAAATGGCGGATGCGGTGATTGCGCATCATGGCACCATCGACAAGTTCATTGGCGATGCCATCATGGCGTTCTGGAATGCGTTCGACGATGATCCGCAGCATGCTGCGCATGCGCTGGCCGCGGCGCAGGAAATCCAGCGGCGCATGGCGGCGCTGGCGCCGTTTTGCGCCGAGCTGGACATGCCGCCGATCCGGGCTGGCATTGGCATGGAAACCGGGGCGGCCCTGGTCGGCAACTTCGGCTCCGCGCACCGGCGCACCTTTACGGCGCTTGGAGAACCTGTCATCCTTGCCAGCCGTATCGAACGACTCACCAGCACGCATCAGCAGCCTGTGCTGATCGGGGAAACCTGTGCCGCGGCGCTCGGGCAGTTCGCCCTGCGTTCGCTGGGGCCGATCCAGATACGGGGAAGGGCGCAGCCGATCGTTCTGTATGCGCCGGAATGATTCCGGAGTGCCGGAAGTACTGGCGGCAATTTGCTGCAGCGATGAAACGCTCGATATTCATGCATTTATTAACACGACCCAACGATTTGAAAAGCAACCCGGCAGGCAATCCACTGCCATTTCCAGAATGATGTTGTCAGATTCATCCACTTTCCTTGCCGCCGTCGCACTCGCCTTCTGCATCGCCGCACCGGCATGCGCCCAGCATCAGCCGGAGGACAGTCTTGCCGCGACTTCGCAGCAAGACTCGCTCACAGTCGGCCTGGAAGCCTACCCCGCCGCGCGCGACCATCTGCTGCATGGCGACCCGTTGCGGGCGCTGCAGGCATTGCAGGCGCAGCATGCCAGTCATGAAAACGATCCTGATTATTTCAACCTGATCGGCATGGTTGCACTGCAGGCGCACGACTACCTCGCGGCCACTACGGCCTTCGAGCGGGTGGTGTTGATGCAACCGGACAACGCAGGCGCCTGGCTCGACCTGGCGATCGCCAGCAGCGCAAGCGGCAATCTCACCAGCGCGCTTGGTTACCTGGATTACATCGAGGCACAATTCAACCCGCCGCCCGCCTTGCGCCCGCTGATCGGCGCCTTGCGCAACCGCATCGCCAGCCAGTCGCGGACGCTGTCGCCATGGCGCATGCAGGCCGAAGCAATGGTCGGGATCGATAGCAACGCTAACAGCGGCCTGCAAAGCAGCGTCGTGCCGCTGACGTTCGGTGCACAACGCATCGATATGGTGCTGGACCCCAGTTTCCATGCGCGGAGCGACCATTTCATGCTGGCCGGTGCAAGCGCCGGCTATCGGCGGCAACTGGGCGAAAACCAGCTGGAAATCATGATGGCGGCGCGCCAGCGCACCTATTTGCATGAACACGATTTTTCAGCCCTCGATCTGAGCGCAGGCGCTGGCTTGCGGCACGCCACTGCGCTTGGCGAAACCAGTGTCTGGGGCTATGTCGAACACCTGTCGCTTGGCGGCAAACCCTTGCTGCGCAACCTGCGCATGGTAGCGCAAATCGAACGGCCCTATCTCGGCTGTCGCATCGGCTTCAGCACGGAAGCGGAATGGCGACGCTATGTCAGCCCTTCCACGCTCGATGCCAACCTGCTCTGGGGTCAGGCGGGCGTTGCCTGCGACTGGGTCGCGAGACGGCTGCCGGTTCAAACAACCTTGATCAGCCGGATCGGCTTCGACGCGCCGATCGGCAACCGACCCGGCGGCGATACCCGGCACGGCGAACTGATTGCGCAAATCGCCGCCCCTCTCGCATGGGGCGGCCGTGCCGAACTGAGCACGACGCTAGCCACCACGCGCGATACCGAAGGCTATAGTGCCCTGCTGGAAAACAACGCAGTACGCCATCTCGACCGCCGCAACACACGCCTGCTCATCACTGTGCCGCTGACCACCTCCACCGAAGCCCTCATGCTGGCTGAAAATAACCGCTTCCTTTCCAATCTGGCACTGTTCCGGCAGAGTGGAAACAGCTTCAGCATTGGCCTGCGGCATCAATTCTGAGGCACGCTTTTGACGTGCCTGCCGATTCCTCCGTCCGGTACATCCGATATCGCACGGAGCGGTACCCATTCCATCGGGCTACGGCGATCTGGGAGTCCGCGTCATTCATCACAATGATTCATGCGGGCTTGCCTGACAATAGCAGTCTCTATCCGCACATTGCATGATATTTAATACACCATGGTGTATTTTTAAAAGCCATTATATTCACTGCGTATATCGCCATATTTTTACCTATACTCCCATTAAATAAGTGCGCTCGCAGAGCGTGCCATGGTTGCCGGTTGCGGGAGCCCAGCGGTTTTCATGGCTCCGTCAACACGGTACTGTCGGTGTGCGATCTGTTCATGCGGCCGTGCTGCGGCTGCATATGCGGTTGCGGCCATCCTGCTTGGCGCGGTACATCCGCCGATCGGCCATGTCGACCAGCGCCTTCCAGTCGCGGGCCTGATCGGCCTTGCGCTCCGTGATGCCAATGCTCGCAGTGACCGGAGCGCCATCCGGTCGCAGTCCGAAACCAAGATGTTGCAGTCGCGTCAATGCGGCTTCCGCCTGCATCAGATCCGTATTCGGCATGATCAGCATGAATTCCTCGCCGCCCCAGCGTGCCAGCGCGTCGCCACTGCGCAGATTGCGGCTGACGAAGTCCGCCATGTTGGCCAGCACCTTGTCTCCCGCCTCGTGCCCGAACCGGTCGTTGATGCTTTTGAAGTGATCGAGATCGATGAACGCCACTGATAATGGCGTGCCGTTGCGATTGGCGTAATTGAATTGCAGTTCGCCGACCTCCTCGCCGCTGCTGCGGGAAAACACGCCCGTAAGCGGATCGCGGATGGCTTGCCGTACCAGCGCGATCATGAACGCCAGCTGGCTGACGCCGGCCAGCGTGGAAACGCCGGCAATCAGCACCAGCAGCCAGGAAGCGCCAGCGAACGAAGGCCAGTCCAGGGATTCCCAGCGCAGATAGCCGGCCAAGCCTTGCGCAATCAAAATGGGGCTTGCAATGACCACGTTTTCCAGCAGCGTCAGCGGAAAAATCGATAATCCCGCAAGCAGCACGAAAGGCAGGAATGCATAACCGGCGCCGATTGCCGCCGAGAGGCCGGTGAGGTGATAGGCGTCGAGCAGCGAATGCGATCCCAGGTAGAAAACGGTTGGAATGACAAACAGCAGTGTCATGGCCCGGTAGGCATCGAACAGTTTGCCGCTGGGCCGGCAATACAGCAGCAGGCCGGCAAATGCACCGCACGCTGTAAAGCGCATCACGGCAAGGCCGAGCCACAACGAGAATGGAAAAACGATCAGATCAACCAGGCTCCACAATGGCGTCAGCACCGCAAAAAGGAAGGCGAACAGGCGGACGCGATTGATGATCAGGGTTGCCCGCTTCCTTCTCAGCAAAGGCAAGTGCGGATGCGGTACGGCCAGCCAGCCGAACTCGGACTGGTGGAGCTCTCCCGGCATCAGGCCGGTAAGGCGGTGCCAGACGAAGTCAGCGATACGATTCATGGTTGCTTCGGATCATCGCCGGAGGATTCTGGAATGGCGCCAGTATCGCAAGCACATCATGGCTTGGGAAAGGTTGACGCCGGATGCAGGGCGCCTGCGCTGCGCCGGTCAGGTGCCCGGGCTGCGCTTGACAAAGAATAATGCCGTTCCAACCGCCATCAATACCCCCCCGAAAACCCGGTTCTGCCTTTTCATCGCGCGCGCATCGCGGAAGTAGCGCTGCATCGATGAGGCAGCGAAGGCATAGCTGTGCATCACTACCAGATCGACGCTGCACATGGTCATGGCCAGGATCAGCAGTTGCGGCAGCAATGGCGCGTTGTGCGTAATGAATTGCGGCAGTACCGCGACCATGAAAATGATGCCTTTCGGATTGGTGGCATTGGTTAAGAAACCGGTCAGGAAACGCTTGCGCAGCGCCGGTGCTGCTGTTTGCGACGTCGCCTGTGCCGTCGCATCGGGACGCGTTTCGACCCTGGCACGCCATTGGCTGAAGCCGAGATAGATCAGATACAACGCACCGACGGTCTTGATGATGTTGAAGGCAACCTCGGAGGCCAGCAGGATCGACCCGACCCCCGCGCCCGCGATGAACAGCACCAGCAGCAGGCCGGCCTGCAGGCCGAGAATGGTGCCGGTGGTTTTTTTGACGCCGAAGGACAAACCGTGCGACATCGACAATACCGCGCCGGAGCCGGGCGAAATGGCAATGATGCAGGCGGCGGCGAAGAAGGCGAGCCAGGTGGTGAAAGTCATGGAGAAAAGGCTCCTTGTAAAGAAGTAATTATGCCTGCATGCCGGTTGTTGCGCACAGATGGACGTGCTGCGTGATGGTTAATTGGCCGGATCGAAGACGGTATTGACTGCCATCGCTTTTTCGCCGTCATGCCAATTGCGGCTCAGATAGCGACCAACGATCAGCATGATCTAAGGCTACGCCGAACAAGTCTCGTCTGAACAAGTCCCGTCTCGTCGTTCGCGCGCACGCCCTGCAACGTGGAGCCCAAGGAAACCAATAACCTAAACCTCGCTTTCGCAGGGGTGACGAACTTATTCAGTATTGCCCCAAAGAGATTTGTTGCCAGTTACAAGGCCGTTCCATGGATTTTTTTGGGATTTGAGCTGGAATTTTCGCCCTAATCGGATAGACGGTTTTTCTATCCAGTAATAACTCACTGTTGATATGGCAATTGATACTACTAGTACAGCAAGAAAAAAGCACATTTGTATAATGAGCGGCCAATGTTGATTAAAGGCTGCCACCGATGGTGACATATTTCTCAATACATAGAAGGAAATAATGTTGACTATCGGGTAATGAAACAGGAACAGGCTATAAGAAATTTTGCCGAGAAAACGTGCCCATGGCGTCCTTAAAAGCGCGGTAGACGCAGTGCCGCTGCCATGGATTACATATGAAAGAAGAATGAAGCAGAACGGAACCTCGAACAAAAGCACCCATCTTCTATCGTCAAAAAGAACATGCGTTGAGGCGAACATCCAGAGTTGTGCAATTATTCCAAAGGCAGCAGCGGAGATCCAGAATATCGTCCGGCGGCAGCCACCAAGCGCTTCCATGAATTGCGTGCCATAGGCTCCACAAAGAAGTCCGGCGTGAAACAAAACCAGGTAACGCAGAAACTCGACTCGTAAGTCATAAGGCGGCATCGGCACGATGAAAATGACCGCCGCCAGGATCAACAAGAGCAATAGATGGCCTTTAACGCTCATTTGATTGAAGACCCAATACAACAAGGGAAATACCAGACTGCAACCCATTTCTATGTTGAGCGACCAGAGAGGGATCTGCAAAAAGAAATCCCAAAAGAACAACGTCCTGGCGAGCATGCGAAGATCGGCGTTTTCCGGGATACCCGTCAATGAAGCCACGGCATACGACAGGAAAATGGATGCCCACATGGCAGGAACGATTCGCAGTACTCGCCGGCAGACAAAAACCGCCCATCAGGGTAACGTTAAGAAGCGCTCTTTGCCAAGTTGAATGCCCAAAACGAATCCGCTCATGATGAAAAAGAGCAGGACAGCGGCGCGTCCGTCAAAGACCATGTGGATCAACCCCTGAGCCACTTTCTGAATCCATGGAAAACTCTTTGCATCCGGAAAATAACCGAAACAATGTTCGACCACTACCGCAAAAGCTGCGATTCCGCGAAGCGCTTCGATTTCAGGAAAAAAGCGATTACCGGCAAGAGTCTCTTTATTGTCCATGTAGATTTTTTTATAAGTAGATAAAAAAGCTATTCGATAATGGAGCCGGTACAGAAATCAGTGAGGATATTTTTACCGAAGATTGATGGATAAATAATTAATGGCAAGGACGATATGCAGATGTTAAGAATAATTGCATGAAATGCATCTACGCCAGAAAAGCGATTCTAATATAGACCTGCAGCGCAAGATACTTTTTGATTCCAGAACATAACATTCCGTCTCTATCACATGTGTCAAGCTTGACGTAATATTAACTTTTTATTTCTCCCGGATCGCAGATGAAACTTCAATACGCCGTCATGGCAGCGCTCTTGTTCGCCGCCGCTCCTGCCTATCCCGCCGCATCGCCCGACAAGCCGGCTGCGCATGTGTCCGCCGGCATCGAATGGCACAAGGGCGATGTCGATAGCGCATTCGCCCTGGCCAGGGCGCGCAACAAGCCGGTATTCCTGTATTGGGGCGCGGTCTGGTGCCCGCCGTGCAACCAGGTCAAGGCGACGATTTTCAACCGGCAGAATTTCATCGAGCGGTCACGTTCCTTCGTGCCGGTCTATCTCGACGGCGACAG
>DATEZO010000092.1:0-2626 GCA_035255485.1 Burkholderiaceae bacterium | reverse complement strand
CAACGAACCGAAGTTGTTCTCGATGCTGGAATCAAAGCTGTTTTCACGCGAGCACGATCCGCGCGACCTGCCGCTGGAACAGAAGAAATCGATCATGGTCGGCATGGGAATGACCGAAAAACAGGGCGGCTCCGATGTGCGTACCAACTCCACCGTTGCTCGCTCGCTGAATGGAACGGGGCGCGGCGCCGACTATCTGTTGACCGGGCACAAATGGTTTTTTTCGGCACCGATGTGCGATGCGCACCTGGTGCTAGCCCGCACCGATGCGGGCTTGTCCTGCTTTTTCGTGCCGCGCTGGCGCCCGGACGGCAGCAAGAACGCAGTATTGGTGCAACGCCTGAAAGACAAGCTCGGCAACCGCTCCAATTCCAGCAGCGAGGTCGAATTCCAGGACGCCTACGGCATCATGGTCGGCAACGAAGGCCGCGGCATCCCGACCATCATCGAAATGGCGAACTATACCCGGCTCGACTGCGTCATCGGCAGCGCCGGCCTGATGCGCCAGGCATTCGTGCAGGCAGCGCACCATGCGCGTCACCGCAGCGCATTCGGCAAGCGGCTGGCCGAACAGCCGCTGATGCGCAACGTATTGTCCGACCTGGCGCTGGAAAGCGAAGCCGCCACGGTGCTGATGCTGCGCCTGGCGCGCGCCTTCGAATCGTCCGTCGATCCGCTGGAACGCGCATGGCGCCGCATCGTCACGCCCGCGGCAAAATTCTGGGTCTGCAAGCGCGCGCTCGAATTCACCGGCGAATGCATGGAGGTCTGGGGCGGCAACGGCTATGTGGAAACTGGCCCGATGGCGCGCATGTATCGCGAAGCGCCGGTCAATTCGATCTGGGAAGGCTCGGGCAATGTAATGTGCCTCGACGTATTGCGTGCCGTCGAACGGGAAGCGGAAGGTTTCCTGCTGCTTCTGAACCAGTTCGATCAAGCCGCCGCGCAGCATCCGTCTCTGCGCACGCTGGTTCATGCCTTGCGTGCCGATCTGGCCACACCGCCGGAACAACGCGAAATGCTGGCGCGGCGCTTCGTGCAACGGCTTGTGCTGGCGGCGCAGGGAATGCTGATGCTGCAAAACGCCCCAACGCCCGTTGCCGAGGCCTTTATTGCTAGCCGAGTCGATCCGGATTGCGGCCGCGTCTATGGCACACTCGCTACGGCCGCCTTGCAGCAGCGCGTACTCGAACGCGCATGGCCGGTTTGATGCGATCACGGGAAGAGAAGGAAAGGGGCGAGCCTGATCTGCGGCACTTGCGGGAAATGGCTGTGGCTGCTTCGTTCCCGACCTGACCAGGTTGACCATGCCACAATGCGCAGGGGCCCGCCGGCGACTATTTTAACAGCAAAGCGCGGCGGCCGCCGCGCTATTTGCCGGCATTACAACCCCAATTCCTGCCAGACCCGGTCAACCTTCGCTTTGATGTCGTCGGTCATGGCAATCGGCCGCCCCCATTCGCGGCTGGTTTCCCCCGGCCACTTGTTGGTCGCGTCGATGCCCATCTTGCCCCCCAACCCACTGACGGGCGACGCGAAATCAAGGTAATCGATCGGCGTGTTATCGACCAGCGTAGTGTCACGCACCGGGTCGACGCGGGTGGTGATAGCCCAGATGACTTCCTTCCAGTCGCGCACGTTCACATCCTCGTCGACCACGACAATGAACTTGGTGTACATGAACTGGCGCAGAAAACTCCAGACGCCGAACATGACACGCTTGGCATGCCCAGGATAGGCCTTTTTCATCTGCACCACGGCCATGCGATAGCTGCAGCCCTCCGGCGGCAGATAGAAATCGGTGATTTCGGCAAACTGTTTTTGCAACAACGGGATAAAGACTTCGTTCAGCGCCACACCCAGAATCGCCGGTTCATCCGGCGGCTTCCCTGTGTAGGTCGAGTGATAAATTGGGTCGCGCCGCATCGTAATACGGTCAATGGTAAATACCGGGAACCATTCCTGCTCATTGTAATAACCGGTATGGTCGCCATACGGGCCTTCCAGCGCATGTTCATAGCCGCTTGGGTGCGACTCGTCAGGATAAATGTGGCCTTCCAGCACGATCTCGGCGGAAGCGGGCACCCGCAACTCGCTGCCGATCGCCTTCACCAGCTCGGTCCGGCTCCCGCGCAACAAACCTGCAAATTGGTATTCCGACAAGCTATCCGGCACTGGCGTCACCGCCCCCAAAATAGTGGCCGGATCGGCGCCGAGCGCAACCGCAATCGGATAAGGCTTGCCGCGATTGACGATGCAGTGTTCACGGAAATCAAGCGCACCGCCGCGATGTGTCAGCCAACGCATGATCACCTTGTTACGATCAATGACTTGCTGCCGGTAAATACCCAGGTTTTGCCGTTTCTTGTGCGGCCCCTTAGTAATGACAAGCCCCCAGGTAATAAGAGGCGCAATATCCCCCGGCCAGCAATGTTGAATCGGCAATTTCCCCAGATCGACATCATTGCTCTCCCACACCACATCCTGGCAAGGCGCAGAACGTTGCTCCTTCGGCGCCATGTCCCATAGCGATTTCACCATCGAACCCAGGCCGAGCACATCCCTGAAGCCCTTCGGCGGTTCCGGCTCTTTCAAGGTGGCCAGCACATGCCCGATCTTGCGCAAC
>DATEZO010000091.1:0-2813 GCA_035255485.1 Burkholderiaceae bacterium | reverse complement strand
GCCCGTTTTGTCGGAAACGGAAATGAGAGCTTGTTTGATCATGATGGACTGGCAAAAAGTAATGAATAACGAAAAAACGGTGCCGCTGGCCGAAGCCCGACTGCTACTGCACTGTTTTTGCGTTATAGATCACAGCAAGCCATGCTGCTGCAATTTCTTGCGCAAGGTATTTCGGTTAATTCCCAGCATGTCGGCCGCCAGCGACTGGTTTCCGGCGGCGCGCGCCATCACCGCTTCCAGTATCGGCTTTTCCACGGTAAAGACCACCATTTCATAGACGTTCGACGGTTGTTGCTCGCCCAAATCCCTAAAGTATTTCTCAAGGCTTTTCCTGACGACGTCCTGGATATTGTCTTTACTCATTGCAGTGCGTTGTATTTTTTATATGAATTAAGCGGCCAGCTTTTGTTCGGTAAGACTGATCGCAGCCCGGCCGTATTGTAACCGTTCGCCGAAGGCCAATTGCGATACGAAGAAAGCGTCGACAGCGGCGAGCTGCTCTTCGCAGCTTTCCAGCCGGTTCATGCGCTGGCGGAATTCCTCGCCACCAGACAGATCGCGCACATACCAACCGATGTGCTTGCGTGCCGTGCGCAAGCCCATGAATTCGCCGTAGAACGCATAGTGCGCCTGCAAATGCTCGTTCATCAATACGCGCACCTCGGTCACTGTCGGAGCCGGCATGATGTCGCCGGTACGCAGGAAATGGTCGACTTCACGAAAAATCCATGGCCGCCCCTGTGCGGCACGACCGATCATGACGGCATCGGCCCCGGTTACCGCCAACACGTGCTTCGCCTTGTCCGGCGAAGTGATGTCGCCATTGGCGACCACCGGGATCGATACCGCTGCCTTGACCGCCGCAATCGTTTCGTATTCCGCCTCACCGCCATATCCGTCGGCACGGGTGCGCCCGTGCAAGGTCAGCATCGCGATGCCGGCAGATTCCGCCATGCGTGCGACGGTCAAGGCATTTTTGTTCTGGCGATTCCACCCGGTACGGAATTTCAAGGTAACCGGCACATCGACTGCACGTACGACGGCATCGAGAATGTGGCCGACCAGTTTTTCGTCCTGCAGCAAGGCCGAGCCGCACCAGCTATTGCATACCTTTTTCACCGGGCAGCCCATGTTGATGTCGATGATCTGTGCGCCGCGCTCGACATTGAATCGTGCACAATTCGCCAAAATCTGCGGATCGGCACCGGCAATCTGCACGGCCTTCGGTTCCATTTCCCCATCGTGATTGATGCGGCGTGCCGTCTTTTCGCTGGCCCACAGGCGTGGATCGGACGCGGCCATCTCTGATACCGCATAGCCCGCGCCCAGTTGCTTACATAACTGACGGAAAGGCCGATCCGTCACTCCGGCCATCGGAGCGACGAAAACGTTGTTACGGAGAGAATACGGGCCGATATTCACGGAAAAGGGATGGCGCAGACACAAACCGCTATTTTATCCCCTCCGGCCCGTCCATCAAATTACATCCGAATAATTAGTTGCAGAGCGTTCAAGCCGCTGGCCTAAAAATTCGGTATCAAATATTTATAAATTCTACAAACTACTATCGGTCAATTTCATCGAGCGCCAGTTCTTCGAGGTCTTTCAGATGCGAAACATCACCCCACTGCAATAATTTCAGCCCGCTTCCGGTCCATTGCAGCCGATTGACGCTGGCGTTGAGAATGTCGAAGTCGCGCGGATGAGCAAATCCGACGCCCTGCGCAGCCCGGTATGCGCATTCCAAGACGCCACCGTGGGTGACGAGCGCGACCTTGCGATAGCAGCCCTGCTCCAGGATGCGGGTCATGGTATGAATGACACGCTGAGAAAATTCGCGCAGGGTTTCCGCCACATGCACGCCTTGCGGAAAGCGCGCATCGATATCGCGTGCCTGCCACGCTGCATAGGCTTCCGGATAGCGCTGGCCGATGTCGGCGTACATCATCCCTTCGAATGCGCCGTAGCAGCGTTCGCGCAACCCCGGATCGACCTGCACCTCCATCCCGCGCGGTGCGGCAAGCGCCTGCGCAGTGTGTAAGGCACGCTGCAAATCGCTGGAAAACACGGCATCCAACGGCTCATCGCGCAGCGCGCGTCCGAGTGCCGCTGCCTGTTGCTCTCCTTTCGCATTGAGCGGGACATCGAGGTGGCCTTGCAGACGTTTCACGGCGTTCCATGCGGTTTCACCGTGGCGGATCAATAAGACTTCTGTCACTCGGACTCCTTGGCGTTAGCGGCCGGCCTTGACCAGCGCGGGATTCAGGGTATAGGTGCCGACGATATGCGCTTCGCCGAGCACGTGGCCGCGGATGGCATCGCGCACCTGTTGACCGGTGAACTTGCCGTCGACCGGCACGCGCGCGATATCCAGCGCAAACAGCGTGAATACGTAGTGGTGGACAATCGAATCGTTCCACGGCGGGCACGGGCCGTCATAACCGAAGTAGTCACCAACCATGTTGGCGTCGCCGGCAAACCACCCGGTGTAGTCGTTGATGCCGTGCCGCCCAGGCAAGCCGTCGCCGATGTCGGGACCGCTCTTGCCGTGCGGCGTCACCGCGTGGCTGTATTGGCCCGCCGCGATCGACTTCATATCGGCCGGAAGATCGATCAGCGTCCAGTGGAAAAAATCCACGCGCGGCAGTTCGGCCGGCACGCTCTTGCCTTCCTGGTTCACGTCGTCGCCGCGCGAGGGCACGTCGCGGTCATGGCAGATGAGTGCCAGCGACTTGGTACCGGCAGGCAGGTCACTCCAGGCGAGATGTGGATTTTTGTTGGACGACATCGCGACATGCGACGCCGGATCGATC
>DATEZO010000090.1:0-3043 GCA_035255485.1 Burkholderiaceae bacterium | reverse complement strand
AATTCCGATGTTGCGCCGGGTCTGCTGACACGACCGCTTCTTGATAGTCGCAATTTTCTGCACTTAGGAAACACATTCGATGCATTGCCTTTGAAAGCGACGAACTTATCGCAATTGAAATGGTCAAGAACGTCACATTGTCCATTTTATGTGAAAGGAACAACAATGAAGACGCTCCTCAACGCATCGAAGGTTTTGCTGGTCGTTGCTGCACTGGGCATGGCTACTACCGGTTGTGAACGCCGCGGCGCCGATCAGAGTTCGGGCTCCAGCGGCAGCTCGGGCACGTCCGGATCGTCCCAGTCCGGTTCTGGCGCGTCCGGTGGCTCGTCGGGATCTTCTGGCTCCATGGGCGGCGGTTCGGGCTCTTCCGGCAGCTCCGGTTCTTCCGGCTCTTCCGGCAAGTAAGGAAACATCTGGCAATGCGCTTGTGTGCAGATACTAGGTTGTTCCGGTAGCTGCACTTTCAGTCTCTCTACATCGCAGTGAGGGCGGTTGCGTATAACGTATCCGCCCGCTGCAGCCAATATAGCGGCCATATTTTTCGGGTACTGATCAGATCGATGCAAACCGGCCATGCCGGCTGCATCGGGTGATGCATTTCCTGGCTACCACGGTCGGTGCCGTTCTTGCCTCATGCCACCTTCGTTCTCGGAAGGTCAGTATTGGTGGCCAGGTTCTTCATGCCTGAAATGAAAATCGGCGGGAATGTCTCCGTGAAATGCGGGTCTAATTTCCGATGCCTGTGCACCGTCCATGAATCACGGCCGTCGACGTGCTTGGCGTCGCTACCAATTGGGGCGGGCAATGACGGGCTTTGCTGTTTGCGAAATGGCAGAAGCTGCCGGGAATTGACCTGATAGTGTCTTACTCCGGGAACTGAACTGTTTACAGAAATCGAAATATGCCACACGTACTGATCGTCGATGACGACGTCAACACCCGAGAGGCGCTGGTGGAAATCACTGCCGCCGAAGGGTTCTCCACTGCTGTCGCAGGAAATATTCGCGAGGCGCAAGCGCAAATCATGCGCCAGCGTCCGGACGTGGTGCTGATCGATCTGAAGCTGCCCGATGGCAGCGGCATGGACTTGTTCAACGACATCGAATCACGCGCTACTACCGAAATTGTGCTGATCACTGGCCATGCCAGCGTCGAGACCGCAGTCGAGGCCTTGCGCCTGGGCGCTGCCGATTATCTGACCAAGCCGATCAATTTCCGCCGCCTGAAGTCGCTGCTGTCGCGCATTCCGCGCACCGTCGACCTGAAGGAGGAAATCGGCGTATTGCGCAGCGAGCTGCGCCGCCTCGGCCACTTCGGCCAAATGCTGGGGGCCGCACCGGCGATGCAAAAGCTGTATAACCACATCGGCCGGGTGGCGCCAACCGAGGCGACCGTGCTCTTGCTGGGCGAGTCCGGCACCGGCAAGGAACTCGCCGCGCAAACCATCCATGATCTCAGCCTGCGCCAGAAACACCCGTTCCTGCCAGTGAACTGCGGCGCGATTTCGCCGCAGCTGATCGAGAGCGAAATTTTCGGTCATGAGAAGGGGAGCTTTACCGGCGCCGACCGCCAGCACAAGGGCTACTTCGAGCGTGCCAATGGCGGCACGCTTTTCCTGGATGAAATCACGGAGATGCCGATCGAGCTGCAGGTCAAGCTGCTGCGCGTGCTGGAAACCGGCACGTTCATGCGCATTGGCAGCAACCAGGAAATCGAAACCGATGTGCGCGTAGTCGCGGCCACCAACCGCGACCCGGAATCGGCGGTGTCCGAAGGCAAGCTGCGGCTCGACTTATATCACCGCCTGAATGTTTTCCCGTTGCGTATCCCGCCCTTGCGGGAGCGCGGTGCTGACATCGAATTGCTGGCACAGAATTTTCTCGATGAACTCAATACCACGCACGGCACCAGCAAGACGCTCTCCGCCGACGGTCTGGCATGCCTGTCGAATTACCATTGGCCGGGGAATGTGCGCGAACTGCGCAATTACATGCAGCGCGCATTCATCCTGTCGGACCATACCATCGATGCCAGCGCGCTGGCGCCGGTCATCACTACCCAGTCGCCGGTCGGTATGACCTTGGCTATCCCGGTCGGCACTTCGCTGGCCGACGTAGATCGTAAGCTGATTTACGCAACGCTGGACCTGTGCGGCGGCGTCAAGAAGCGCGCCGCAGACATCCTCGGCATCAGCCTCAAGACGCTGTACAACAGGCTGGAGGAATACGGGCCCTATGACGGCATGCACAACAAGGCAGACGAGCCGTCCGCCGTGCAAAACGGAAGCGGACCCTACCATTAAATACGCTAAGTACTTAAAACACTATTAGGCATCCGCGCCACGCCTGGCCTCGCCATGTAGCAGGCGCCCGCTCGGGACTCCGTGTACGCAACGCTTTACTGGGTCCGGGCCACCATCGTATCGATCACGACGATCAATTCTTCCGGGGCGACCGGTTTCGTTACATGCATCTGGAAGCCGGCAGTCAGCGCGCGTATCCGGTCTTCCCGCTGTGCAAATGCCGTCAGCGCGAGCGCCGGCATGCGTTGCAGCGGCGCAGTCTTGCCATCCGGTTTCCATGCCCGCAGCTTGCGCAGGACGGCATAGCCGTCTTCGCCCGGCATCGCGATATCGCAAACCAGCACGTCGGGCAGCCTTTGGTCGGCCAGCGTCGGCAGCCAGGCCAGCACCTGCTGGGCCGAATCAGCTGCGAAGACATCGGCGCCGGCCGTGGTCAGCACCACCGTCAGCGATTCCCGCGCCTCGGCCTGATCGTCGATCAGCAGGATGCGCAAGCCCTCGAGCGATGGTAGTGGCAGGTTGGCCGACACGTTTTCCTCGAGCGCGGCAACGGCGTATTTGTCGCCCGCCACGCGCAGCGGGAGAGACACGGAAAAAGTGGTGCCCTGGCCTTCGCCGGCGCTTTCTGCCTTGACTTGTCCGCCGTGCAGTTCGACCAGGTGGCGCACCAGGAACAGGCCGAGCCCCAAACCGCTATGGCCGCGCGTGCTGGATGTGTCTTCCTGGCTGAAGCGGTCG
>DATEZO010000089.1:0-3878 GCA_035255485.1 Burkholderiaceae bacterium | reverse complement strand
TTATCCTAGTTGTTTCACTACAGAAACACCAGCTTTGTCGCGCTAAAGCATTTCCATCGAGAAATAGCAGCGCCGATTATGGCGTATAAGCCACAGTGCTCGGATGAAAAACTTGCAAGTGTGACGTGAAAGCTATTGCTTTAGGTATTGCGCCAGTAATCCGGCTGGGCATAGGCGTGGCGCAGGAAATCCACAAATGCCCGAATGCGCAAGGGGAGGTGGCGGCGTTGCGCAAAAACTGCATAAATGTCGTTGCCCGGCGCGGCAAATTCATCAAGCACGGTCACCAGCCGGCCGGATTCGATCGCCGTGCCGACTTCCCACATCGAGCGCCATGCCAGTCCCTTGCCGCCCAGCGCCCATTCATGGAGCACCGCGCCGTCGTTGCATACCATGTTGCCGGTGACTTTCAGGGTCACATTCTTGCCGTTCTGGCGAAAGGTCCAGCCGCGCTGGCTGCCTTCGCTGCTGATGGCTAGGCAATTGTGCTTGGCCAGGTCGTCCAGCGAGGCTGGCGCGCCATGGCGCTTGATATAGGCAGGAGAGGCCACTACTACCCGCTTGTTGTCGGCCAGTTTCACACCGATCAGGCTGGAGTCCGACAGTGCCGCGATGCGGATCGCCACGTCGATGCCTTCGCCGATGAGGTCGACCACGCGGTCGTTCAGGTTCAGCGTTACTGATACGTTGCGGTGCTGCGCTAAAAACGATGGAATCAGCGGCGCCACGTGCTGCCGGCCGAATCCGGCCGGCGCCGAAATCAGCAGATGTCCGCTCGCGTTCGCGCTGCGTTCGGATACCGCCGCTTCCGCATTTTCGAGGTCGGCCAGGATGCGCTGGCAATCTTCGAGAAACGTGATGCCTTCATTAGTCAGGGCAATCTTGCGTGTCGAGCGTTGCAGCAGCTTCACGCCCAGACGCTCTTCCAGCGCATCGAGGCGCCGGCCGATCATGGCCGGCGCAATACCTTCGGCGCGTGCGGCGGCCGACAGGCTTCCCTTGGCAGCAACGTCGACGAAGGTGGAAATCTGCTTGAAATGATTCATTTCGAGGGTTTCGGCTTTTACTTAAATGAAATAATAAAGTGATTATTCGTTTCGGTTGTGAGAATTTATATTGAATATACTTTGCCACATATAAACTCGACGGATTGCCATGACCTCTCACGCCATAAATGCCGATGTTTGCCGGACGCTATCCAGCCTGGTTGCATTAAGGGACTTTATTCAACCATGGAACGGAGCAATACGATGAGCGCATGGCAAATCGCCCTGGTGGGTTTCGCCGCGTTCTGCGCCGGCGCGATGAACTCGGTCGCCGGTGGAGGAACCTTCTTTTCCTTTCCGGCCCTGCTCGCTGTGGGTGTGCCGCCGGTGGTGGCCAACGCCAGCAACTCGGTGGCTCTGTGGCCGGCCAGCCTCTCGGGCGCTTGGGCCTACCGCAAGGAACTGGCGCGCTACAAGCGCTACCTGATCCCGATGGGCCTGGTGTCTTTCGTTGGCGGCATCGGCGGCGGCTTGCTCTTGCTGGCGACCAAGGATGCGACTTTCTCGCGCTTGATTCCATGGCTGCTGCTGTTCGCTACCGTCCTGTTTGCCTTTTCCGGCAAGCTTTCCCTCCTGTTGCGCGGCGCCGAGTCCGGACAGCCTGGCAACAGTCCGGTCGCGCTGGCCGGGCAGGCGGTGGTGTCCGTCTATGGCGGTTTTTTCGGGGCCGGCATGGGCATCCTGATGCTCGCCAGTCTGGCCATGGCCGGGCATGACGATGTGCACGAAATCAACGCAATCAAGAACTTGTTGTCGGCCGTCATTTATAGCGTGACGGTGCTGACTTTCGTGATTGCCGGCGCAGTCAGCTGGCCGTACACCCTCGTTATGCTCGTCACCGCCACGCTGGGCGGCTATTGGGGCGCTAGCATCGCACGCAAGATTCCGGCACTCTGGTTGCGCCGCTTCATCATCGCGGTCGGCTTCACCCTGACCGGGTTCTATTTCTACAAGACGTTTTAAGAGGCGCTGCCGCCAGCACTTTCTGTCCGACAATCGGAGAGAAAAAACCGGCGCCGATCGTTTTTTCTTGTGCAGTTTGGGTAACATGCATGGTACCGGGATGGTCGGAGGGATTATGTACAAGCTCAAACTGACGCAAATCGGCGATGCCGTCGGCATCGTGTTGCCGCCCAAGGCGCTCGGCATGCTCAAGAGGCGCAACGGCGAAACGATCTATGTGTCCGAGATCGAAGAAGGTTTGCTCATGCTGTCTGCGTACGATCCGGCGCTGCAGGACCAGATCGATGCGGGGCGCGAATTTATCCAGGATTACGGCGACACCCTGACGGCGCTGCTCAAATGAACCTGCGTTCCATCGATGCCGAGGCGCTGCTTTTCCTATATCAGGAAAATATGGGCGCGGAAACCCTGTCCTGCGACCGCGGCATGCTGAACGCCGCACTTGCCTATCCGCTGGTGCAGGCAGAAACCGCCACCGCTGATGTCGCCACGCTTGCCGCCGCCTACGCCTTCGGCGTGCTGAAATACCAGCCTTTTGCGAAGAACAACGCGAGCGCGGCCTTCGTTGCAATGGGACTGTTCTTGTATTCCAATGACTGGCGGCTTTCGGCCGCCCCGGAAGAGGCAACCGCGATCCTGCGGCGCGTTGCGGCCGGTACGGCGGATGAAGCGGAATTGGCGAACTGGGTACGCGCCAATCTTTGAAGGTTGCTTAAAGCGACTTGATATAGGCGCGAATTCCCGCCAGCAGCATTTCCACCGCCATCGCCGTCAGGATCAAGCCCATCAGGCGCTCGAACGCGGTCATGACCCGTTCGCCGAGCGCTCGCTGCATGCGTTCGGCGCTCAGCAGCACCGCCAGCCAGACCACTGCCACCAATGACAGCACGGCGAGGTGCAATAGGGTCTCGAGCGTGCTGTTCGACGAAAACAGCAGCACGGTGACCAGCGCCGACGGGCCGGCCAGTGCCGGAATGGCCAGCGGGACGATGAACGGTTCGTGCGCGCTTTCGTGGTCGCCGAACACACCGCCCTGCTGGGGAAAGACCATGCGCAACGCGATCAGGAACAGGATCACGCCGCCGCCGATGCGCAGCGCGATTTCAGACAGCTGCAGCGCAGCCAGGAAGTGCCTTCCGAAGAACATGAAGACCAGCAGAATCAGAAAGGCGATCGCGCATTCGCGCACAATTACGCGCCAGCGCCGTTCGGCGGGCACATGGGACAGGGTGCTGACGAACAGCGGCACATTCCCGAACGGATCGGTCACCAGCAGCAAGAGGATGAAAGCCTGGAAAAAACTCTGGGTCATGATGAGTCGCCGCAAGTGCCGGTTGCTTTAGGCAGCGGGCTCTAACGTGTGGATTGAATAATTCGCGTAGGATGCCACAAACAATTCAAAACAATATACGGAGAGAGCATGCGGTCTGCTGAACTGAAAAAGAAGTCGCGGCGCAGTTTCATATTGGGAGGGCTGGGTGTGACCGGCGCCCTGATCGTCGGCTGGGGCATTCTCCCGGCGCGCCAGCGACTCAACGCCTCCCATCCCATGCCAGTCGAGAATGGCGAAGTGGCGCTCAATGGATGGATCAAGATCGGTTCGGACGGCGCCGTGACGGTGGCCATGCCGAGCAGCGAAATGGGGCAGGGCGTGTATACCGCATTGCCGATGCTGGTCGCAGAGGAACTCGATGTGCCGCTGGCAGCGGTGAAAATCGCACAGGCGCCGATCGATAAGATCTTCGGCAATGTCGCGGTCATGCAGGACAGCCTGCCTTTTCACCCGGACGACAACGGGATTTACAAGCGAACCGCGCGCTGGCTGACCGGCAAGGCTGCGCGCGAACTTGGCATCATGATCGTCGGCGG